>VGZO01000162.1 GCA_016872555.1 Planctomycetota bacterium | reverse complement strand
TCAGCACCCCCGTGCTGGAAGCGCTGGAGCGGGGCTGGCGCGATCGCCTGCCGGAAGGGGCCTACCTGCGCACCATGCTGCCCCTGATCGAGCAGCACCTCAACCTGCCGAGCGGCAGCCTCGATGTGGCCCTGCCGCCCCAGAGCCAGCAGCACGGCCCCCGCGGCCAACGCAACGGGCTGCTCAAGCGCTTCACGCCAGGCTCGATCGATGTGTTCAGCACCTGGCAGGGGGGGCTGCTCTACGGCGGGATCTGCCTTGGACTGATCTACGCCCTGAACCTGCAGCAGCGCCAGCTGGCCGCGGCCAACCAGCTCAGCCTCAGGCCCATCGCGCCGCTTCCCGCGGCGGAACAACGCAAACCCGCCGCGCCAGGCACCACCCTGCTGGGTGCCTTCCCAGACCTGCGGCCGCTGCAGCAGGCCAGCCGTGGCGTAGGCCGCGACGCCCTCAACCAACTCCAGCAAGCCGGCGGGTCTCAACCCACGCTGGGTGTGTTGGAGCTGAACCTCAGCCAGGCCAGCACCATCAACCTGCGCAGCGACAGCGGCCAGCGCTCACAGCTCAATGGCGCCAAAGGCCTCTTGGTGTGGCAGCTCGAACCGCCGCTGGTGCTGAGCGTGTATCCAACCCCGAAGCCAGCTGAGGTGCTCTGGAACGGCACCGCCTTGCCCCCGATTGCGAAACAGCCCGGCCAATACCGCCTGCCGCTGCCGCCGAAGCCGATCAACGCTGGTGGCGCTGCGCCAGCTCCCCAAATCCCTTGAGCGGGCCGCGAACCGCCTCCAGCCCACCACTCAGCCGCCACTGCCAGTTGCCCTCGCTGGTGCCCGGGGTGTTGAACCGGGCTTCATCGCCCAGTTGCAGCAGATCCTGCAGCGGCACCACAGCCCAATCGGCCTGGCTGGCCAAGGCCAACTCCAGCAGTTGCCAGCCGGGAGCCGTCACCGGCCCGAGCAACTGCTCCACCTGGTGCCGCTGCTGGTCGCTGAGCTGCTGCCACCAGCCGATGCAGGTGGCGTTGTCGTGGGTGCCGGTGTACACGCACCAGTTGCAGCCCTTGT
>VGZO01000161.1 GCA_016872555.1 Planctomycetota bacterium | reverse complement strand
GGCTCGAGCGGTTCGCCCAGATGTGCGAGGATCTTCCGGATCGGGCCCGGCTCCGTAATGAACGCGATCAGCCGGATGTCGGCGCCGCAGTTCGGGCACTCGAGTGGAAACTCCTCCCCCACCCGGGCCAGAAGCTTGGCCCAGGCGATCCGGGAGGTGTCGTGCGAGCGGGGTTTTTGATGCGCGTCAGAGCAGCCTCCCGTGGCGTGACCGTCGTTTCCATGTCCCCCGGTCGTGAGCTCGCGTTGCTTGCCGATGTTTGCGATCGCCAGTGTCGTGACGGCCCGCCTCAGCCTGTGGTTCGGCGCAAACACCCCGTGGTAGCGATGGCGGTGCTTCCGCGGCGGTGGGACGAGGTCTGCCAAACGATCGAGGAACTCAAACGGCGAGAGCTCCACGACGCCATTGGCTCCCGGCCGCGTGGACTTACGCCCGCGGCCAGGCCCGACCCAGGTGGCGGCTTTGTGTCTGGGCAGCGCGTAGCGGATGCGGGTTATCCGGCCGTCTGGGCCGCGGATCACGGAGAGTCGCTCGAGGGCGAAGGGGGGCCGGGCGCAGTATCGGAGAAGATGTTCGAGGCTCCGAAAATAGCTCGGCACATCGCGATCGATCAGCGTGATCCGGACACTCGCGTCTACTGAAAACCCGCTGTTCTCCCAAGCGAGCATGTCGGCGGCGGCCGCGGCGTCGAGCAGGCCGGCAAGCCTGAACCACCGGATCACGCGGCGACGCACCCGCTCGGTGAGCGCGGCCAGATCGGCTTGCGTGATCGGTCGGGCCGGCACGAACGCCGGCGGGGCGTCGCACCCTGCATCGGCAGCCGCCGGTCGAAAGACGCCGTCGGTCACGCATGCGTGCAGGTGCACGTGGTGGTTGAGCGCCGAACCGAAGCGGTGCAGGAAGGAGATGCCGCCGAGCCGCGGGCGGGAAGCACTCGGCATGTCGGCAGCAGCGGTGACACCGGAGGCGGTGATCAGAGTCCGCTCGATCTCGTCGAGAAAGATCTTCGTGAGGGCGGCGACGGCTCGGGGCCGGTCGGCGAGGATGCCCCGCAGGCGCTTCGG
>VGZO01000160.1 GCA_016872555.1 Planctomycetota bacterium | reverse complement strand
ACGCCGGTGATAAACACGATCGCCTTCCGCCGCCCGGCCTTCGCCGCGGCGATGATCCGCTCGATGCACCCGCTCGTGGCGGCGAGGTTCACGGCCCCCGCATCGCTGCGGGTGATGTCGTGGACCGTGTGGCGGGCGTAGAGCGACCGGGCCGCCTCGATGATCGTGGGCGTGGGGGAATAGGAGCCGGTGCCCCAGGTGGCGGGGTCGATGGAGGCGGGGGCGAGCGCGGCGGCGGAGGCAGGCGGCGCTGAGGCTGATTCCAGAGCCAGGCGGATCGCGCGGCCGAGCGACTCGCCACTACAGCAAAACGGCGGGCGGACGCCGTCGGCGTGGGGCGGCTTCCAGCGGCGGTCGCTGGAGGATTCCGCCGCACGATGCGGCGGCTGGCGACCCGGGGAACCCTTGGCGTTTGCCGCGGTCGCCGAAGTGGCCAAAGGCCATGGAGGGCTTTGGCCACGGAAAGCTGGCGCTTCCGTGGCACAGAGGATCGGGAAGATCGCCGCGGCGTGGCTCGGGGCGTGGAAGTTTTTGAGGTCGAGGCCGTAATCCCAGGCCTGTTCGTAGTCGAGCCGCTCGAACTTCTTCGCACCCACCTTGAACTCGATCGGGATCACGCACTTTTGTGTCACGAGCACCGCATCGACCCGCCGGCCGAGCCGCGGGATGTCAAACTCGAGGTGGATCCAGGCGGCGGCTTCATCACCAAAGGGGACAGGCCCCTGTTCCTGCGGAACACGCGCCAGTCCCCGGAGGGCCGCCCGGAGCACGGGCAGCTGCAGCCGCCAGGCCGATTGCTGCTCCGGGGCGAGCGTGTAGCCATGAGGGCTCGCGAGCGGCGCGTAGACCTCCTCGTCGCTCGCGGCGAGAAACTCCTCCACCGGCGCGGCGTAGAAGGCGGCATTGGTGCGCGGGCCTGGCATGGGCGATAAGCCTACCAAAGCGCGGGGACAACCTTGTATCTTGCCCGAGGCACCTTCAAGCGGCCACAGTGAGCCTTCCGTCCATGGTGCTGGGCGCAGCCCAGCCACCGCTGGCACGGAGACCGGCGGTAGGTCGAACAACCTTCGGCCTT
>VGZO01000159.1 GCA_016872555.1 Planctomycetota bacterium | reverse complement strand
CAGGGGCGGCAGGAGCACCGCCAGCGTGCCGGCGGGCCAGCGCTTGGCGATCGCGCGCGGCAGGAGCTGGCCGAGGATGAGCAGTCCCAGTGCGGTGAGCAGGAGCCGACGTGAGACGCTGAAGGCCCCCGCCCCGAAGCCGAGTCCGATCACCGCCCCCAAGGTGAAGACGGTCGCCGCGATCCCGGTACCGGCCGCCACGAGCAGCTGATGGGGCCGCTCGAGATAGAGCGCCGCCGTCGCGGCGCCGGCGAGTCGCTGCTCCGCCCAATGCCGGAGCCAGATCCGGCTCACCGAGCGCAGCGCGGTCGCCGCCCCGGTCAGCAGGCCGACGACGATCAGGAGACCGATGGTGAGGGCCCAGAGACTCATCGCATCGCCACCACGGCTGCTGGGGTGAGGGGCTCGAGATAGACGCGCTCCACCCGCCGACGCACCACGCGCTCGATGACGACCCGATGGCCCGCCACGGTGAGCGATTCGCCGGAGGCCGGCACGCGCCCCAGCACCTCCATCACAAGCCCACCGATCGTCGTGACATCCGCTCGCGTAAGATCCTGGCCAAGCAGTTCGGACAACGCGTCGAGCGTGACACCGGCCGAGAGCCAGAGGCGTCCGCCCTCGCCGCGCTCGATGTCGGGGCGCTCGACATCGCCCTCGTCTTGGATATCCCCGATGATCAACTCGAGGATGTCCTCGAGGGTGAGGAGCCCTGCCGTCCCACCGAACTCATCCAGGACGATGGCGATGTGGCGACGCGTCGCGCGGAACTCGCGCAACTGAGCTTCGACCGCCTTGGTCGGCGGGATGTAGAGCGCCGGCCGCACCAAGGCCCGCCAGCCGGAGGCGGGTTCGACGTCGTCGACGAGTGCGACCAACAGATCCTTGGCATAGAGCACCCCGACCGGCTCATCGAGCGAGCCATCAAAGACCACGAGGCGCGCATGTCGCGCGCTCCGCACCCGGTCCGCGACCTCCGACCACGGGGTGTCGAGCTCGATCCCGACGATGTCGACCCGCGGGATCATGATCGCGTCGACACGCGTGTCGCGAAGGGAGAAGACACCGTGCACCAGCACCCGATCGCCGC
>VGZO01000158.1 GCA_016872555.1 Planctomycetota bacterium | reverse complement strand
CTGAGCAACCCGATAGGCATCCGCCTGGTTCTGCTTGGTCTGGTAGTGATGCCAGCGACCGAACTGGTCTTGCCATTCGATGTTGATGGTCATCTGATCAACCCCACAACTCCAGACCCAGACCCGCCAATGCTGCCGCACGCCTCAAGCAAGAGGACGCAGCAACCTCAGCAGCAGGTGCCTGTGACTTGGACTCCAGCGGTTCCGAAGCAACCGCCGAGTAGTGGAGCAGATCGCCATCGGCGGTGGGGATGGTCAGGCGACCAGTGACCACAACGGCACCGCCAACCTCCTGAACCGATTGAACCTCCCAACACCAACCAGGGGCACGGTGATGCAGGTGCTTGGCAATGGTGTTCCAGGGGCAGTAGGTCAGGGTCGTGTTGCCCTGCTTCCTGGTCTTGAGGTGCCGAGGATCAATGGGGCGTGACAGATCCGCCAGGGTTTCGGCAGTGGGTCGCAGAGTGAACTTCGTGGCGGTCGGTGCCTGAGTGCCGTTGGTGCTGGTCTTGAGCATTGGATTGAACCTCTGTGGGTTTCTGTGCTGTGATTATAGCGCCTGATGCTGCCTCTGTAAAGTTATGTGCTCAGGAAACTGCCTCCTGAGTAGCGTTCTGTTTCACCTGCTTCCGCAGCGTGGACACCTACTCGCAACCGCTTCTGGATGCCCTCGATCACCTCTGCCATCAGGTGGATGGTGACCCAGAGATTGAACACGAGTTCTATAACGCCAGCACACCAGAGGAGATGGTTGATCTGGCGGTGGCGACAGGCATTTTCATTGATGCCGATGACTTCCGTGCTCTACTGAGGAGTGGGGACACAGAGCATTGGGAGGTTCGTGGTCAGGACAGCGATAACCCCATCGTCCATCTCCAACGGGTTTTTAAGGTCTGATCGCTGCACCGCAGATCAGTCGTGAAGTTGCGATCAATAGTCGTCGCCGTATTTGAGACCTGAAGTTGCATCCATCAGTTCCACGGTGGTCTGATGCCCCGCCGCCAAGGTCACTTCGTGCTGAATGCCGATATCCCTCAGAGTGGCAATATCAAATTCAGGAGCAGTGATCCAACTGAATCCCTTGCCAAACGTGTTGTCGGGATTCACCACATACCAGTGGCAGGCGGTATCA
>VGZO01000157.1 GCA_016872555.1 Planctomycetota bacterium | reverse complement strand
TGGCCGCGTCATCGGCTTGCTGCTGCTTCAGCTCCGTGAGCCGCTCCTGTTCCTGCTGCAGCCGCGCCGCCAGTTGCTGCTGCTCGGCCTGCAGGGGTGAGAGCCGCGCCTGCAGCTCCTGGCGCCTTTGGCTGCGCTGCTTCTGCTCCTCCATCCAGCTGCCGCTGCGCCCGGCCACCTCGCCCAGGCGGCGGCGTGAGAGTTCCACAGCGGCCTCGGCGCTGCGGCAGCTGGTTTCGGCCTGCTCCAGGGCCGCGTCGTCGTCTGGAGCGGCCAGCTGGCTCTGCTGCTGGCGCAGCTCGCCCTGCTGCCGGGCCAGCTCTTGGCGCTGGCGCTGCAGCTCCTCGGCGCTCTGTTGGTGTTTCTCCGCCTGGCGGGCCAGCTCGCGGCCGCTGGCCTCCAGGCCGGCCAGCTCCGATTGCACAGCCAGCAGGCTGTCTTCGCCGAGGGCCTTCACCTCGGCTTGCAGGGCTTCGAGGGCCTTGGCGGAGTGCTCGAGACTGGTTCTGGCCTCGGCGATCGCCTCGCGATCGCTTTGCTGCTGTTGCATCAGCGCCGCCTGGCGGCTGTGCAGTTGCCGTTGCTCCTGCTGCGCCTGCTCAAAGCCCAGCACCTGCTCCTGCAGCCGGCCCCGCTGGAAGCGCTCGCGCAGATCCTGATAGGTGCGGGCCTTGGCGCAGTCGCGCTCCAGCTTCTGGCGCGACACCAGCAGCTCCTGCTGCACGATCGCGCAGCGTTCTTCGCGCTCCTGCACCTCGGTGAGCTTGCTGCGGGTCTGCTCGATGCGGGAATCGAACAGGGCCACACCGGCCAGTTCATCGATGATGCCGCGCCGCTCCTTGGCGCTCATCGACACGATGCGGGTGACATCGCCCTGCATCACCACGTTGCTGCCCTCGGGATCCACCCGCAGGCGCCGCAACTGCGTTTGCAGCTGCTGCAGGTTGCAGGCCACGCCATCGGCGCTGTAACTGCTGGCGTAGGTGCCGCCGGGGGCGATGCGCAGCCGGCGGGTCACCGACCATTCCTGTTGGCCGGGCTTAATCCAGGGCCCTTCGTCCGGTGGCTCCAGGCCTGCCTCGGCTTCGTCGGGCTGCCAGTCGCGCAAGTCGAAGCGCACCGTCACCACGGTTTCCGCT
>VGZO01000156.1 GCA_016872555.1 Planctomycetota bacterium | reverse complement strand
AACTGAGTACAGTAGTAGTAGTAGTAGTAGTAGTACAGTAAAATGTCACAAAAAAAAATGGGAATGTGACGCTATAAAAAAATTTTCTCACCAAATCGCGTGTCTTAAAAAAAAATTGGATGTGTCTGTATAAAAAAATTTTTTGTCCGGGGCGAGTTTCGTTGTGACTGTAAAAAAAAATTTCTTGCAGATTTGTGTCCGTGGCCAATTTTCTTGCTATAGTCAATACTCAATACCTAGCCTTGGTGGAGGACAACGGCAACAGGGCCCTGCGCGGTGTTGCGAACGCGACGTGGGCGTGGCAACCTGCCGATGAACTGATGAAGTTCATCCGGGGCAAATTGCGCCCCGCCTACTACAACAAGATCATTGCGCTCGCGTCGGAGCACCCGAACGTCGCCAAGATACCCCACCCAAGTTATAGCTGGTTTGCCCAGCAGTTCCAGCGCATCGCGGAGGAGCTTAACACCGAGAAAATCAAGGAGGGGCCCTACAAGGGACTGAACTATATCGAGCGCGCGTGGGTGCTGTGCGGCCTTGGTCCAAAGGCTGACGGGTCCCTCATGAAGGCGCCGTTGCGGGAGGCGCTGCAGGCCCAGATTCCGGTGTCGGTGGTGAAGCAGGTGCACGCCGCGCGCGAGAAAGCTGCGCAGAAGCGCAGCGGGGAGAAGCGCCCCCCAGCCTCTTCGCCATCTGCCGCTGCGCCCGCTTCGCCGAAACGGCAGCGCACAGAGCCTGATGACAGTGATGACAAGGACGCAGTGCCAAAATCGAAGCCAGTACCGAAGTCGAAGCCAGCACCGAAGCGCGGCCGCGCGGTGCAGGTCCTCAATGATGACAGCGATGAGACGGACGACCTGCCAGCCAACTACCGAAGAATGGTCAAGGCAGTAGCGGCAGCGAGCGAGCCGGACGAATTCATCGACTTTGATGACCAAAAAAATGGACTTTTCACTCTAGTTGTGAGAGCGCAAAAAAAAACTCTAGTTGTGAGAGCGCAAAAAAAAGAAAATGTAAATGACGGTACGAAAAAAAATTGTTTGTAACTATAAAAAAAATTGGATGTGACGCTATAAAAAAATTTTTTGTCCGGAGCGGGTTTCAGTGTGACTGTATAAAAAAATTTCTTGCAAAATCATGTCCT
>VGZO01000155.1 GCA_016872555.1 Planctomycetota bacterium | reverse complement strand
TGAGCATCCCGCCCGGGTCGAACTCGCGGCCCGAGAGCAACAGCCGCGGCACGTGGGGATTGACCACGCCGGCCTCGGCAAGCAGCTCCCGGGCGGCGGGCGTATCGCCCTGTTCCCCAAACGCGATCAGCGCCCGCCCATACGGCCAGACGCAAAACACTTCCTCGCGGCACTCGTAGCAGAGCTGCTTGGCCGCCGCGAAACGGCCGTGGCTGATGAGGAGGTCGAGGTGCATGAACCGGGCCACGATGTGGTCTTCGGCGTCAAGACGCGCCAGCGCCTCGCACTCGGCGATCGCCTCCTCGGGCCGCCCCAGGATCGTGAGGCACTCGGCGAGCCCCCGGCGGGCGCGGAGATATCCCGTGGCCTCGACGACCCGGCCCAGTTCCCCCATGTGCCGCTCGATCGCCGCCTCCCCGAGCGCCCGCTCCCCGGCGGCGACGCCCAGGCGATACTGCTCTTCGGCGGCGTCCGCATCGTCAGAGAGCTCGGCCAGCAGCACGTGCGCGAGCGCACAGTCGGGCGAGAGCTCGAGGGCCTTCGTGGCGATCTCCCGCGCCCGCTCCCCCTCGAATCCCTCCGCCACGCCCACGAGCGCGTTGGCCTCGTCGAGGGCTTTTTGTTTTTTCGTGGGCCGGCCGCGCTTGATGCTGATCCGAGATTCCCGTTCGGCGACGATCTCGGCGAGGAGGTCGTCGAAGATCCCCATGCCGACAAGATCGAGCGGCTCGTCGGGCCCCGGGGGTCCGAGCGACCACCACGGCGTTGCCGCCGCCTCCGCACGACGATTGCGGCGGCGGGAAGGTTGTGTGGGCTTGCGGGGCTTGCGGCCGGCCATGCCGAACGAGTGTAGCGACACGGAGCCACGGGGGGCAGGCGGCCGGTTCGCATCCGGGGCGGATCCCAAATAGTGTACGGGCGATCACGCACCATCCCCGCACCCCGGTCCGCCCATGATCGCATCCGCCGCGGAGTTTCCCGGGCGGCCTCGCCTCCGCCCGCACGGTGGCCCCGCGCCGTCCCGCCGCTACGAGCGCCGCCGGCCCGAGAAGACGCCGCTCCACAAGATCGTTTTGGAAAACCTCGAGAGCTGGCTCGAGTGGCGAGACCGCGCCGAGCGGCCCGTTGCGGCATACGTCGAGGAGGAGCTCCGCGGCTATCTCGAGTGCGGGCTCCTCTGCTTCGG
>VGZO01000154.1 GCA_016872555.1 Planctomycetota bacterium | reverse complement strand
AGGCCGCCACCACCACGATCGCCAGCACCACCGGCTTGAGCGCGGCAAACACCGAAGCCAGCAGCGGCCACGTGCCCCACACGGCATAGAGCCAGGCCAGAGCGCTGAGCAACAGCGCCGAGGGCAACAGAAACAGTGCGCCGGCGATTAATCCGCCGGGCCAGCCATGCATCAACCAACCCAGGTAGGTGGCCAGCTGGGTGGCCTCGGGCCCGGGCAGCAGCATGCAGAAATTGAGCGCATGCAGATAGCGGCACTCACTCAGCCAGCGCCGATGCTCCACCAGCTCGCGATGCAACAGCGCAATCTGCCCGGCGGGCCCGCCGAAGCTCACCCAGCCCAGCTGCCACCAGAAGCGGCTCGCCTCCAGCAGGCTCACGCTGCGATCCAAACTCACGATGCGGCACGGCTGGCCGCTTCAGTCTGATGGCGTTAACCGAGCTGCTTGAGGGCTTCGCCGTAGCCCTGGCAACACGGCAAGGCTGGGTAGCCATGGGCGCGCAACACCGCCTGCAAGCGCGCCGTGGCCTGTGGCAAACGGCCCGTGGCAATCAGCGGGAAAGCATGGTGAGCGCTGTGATGCGGCAAGCCCCCCAGCCAACCGTTCAGCCAATTGGGCACTGCAACCGTGCGGGAGCCATACAGCTGGCTCAGGAGCGGATGGGGTTGCGGTTGCCAGAGCTGCCAGTGCTCGATGGCACCCCGGAGCTGCAGCAGCGCCCCCGCCACCCGCTCCACCACGAGCCAGCTCAGGGCATAGGCCAGCAGCTGGCCGTGCTGGACCACCAGCGCCAGGATCAGCGCCTGCACCAACACAATCCCGAGTCCATCGAGCAGCAGGGCGCGGCGCAGGGCCGGGTGCTGCGCCTGCAGCCGCAGGGCCTCCTGCAGGGTGCGCAGGATCAAACCGGCACCGCCCGCCAGCACCAGCCAGCGCCAGCTCCCCGGCTGCTGCTGCCGAATCCGCTCAGGGTCGCGCTGGTCGCGCCCATTCCAGCGGTGATGCAGACGATGCAACAACCGATAGGTGAACAAGGGCCAGGCCATCGGCCAGCTGATCAGCGCCGCTAGCGCCAACTCCAGCCGCGGCCGGCCCAGCAGGGTGCCATGGCAGGCCTCGTGGGTGGCAATCAGCAGCAGCGTTTCCGCCAGCGCCACCAGCAGCGCCGAAGCCAGCCGCAACGGCCAGGCCTGCAGCTGCCAAAAGCCGATCCCGCCAGCGGCCAGCAGAGCAAGCAGCACC
>VGZO01000153.1 GCA_016872555.1 Planctomycetota bacterium | reverse complement strand
ACGCCACCGGCGCAGAGAGCTCCTGGCGGGCGCCCCTGGCGAACGATCTCGAGCAACTGCCCGCCGACCGGCGCCGCCAGCCGCGCCACTGGCGGCCAGCTGGTGTAGCTGGCCTGCAACACACAGCCGCCGGCAGCCCGGCCCTGCTGGATCTGGCCAGCAACGATTACTTAGGCCTGGCCGCGCATCCCGCTCTGGTGGCGGCTGCCAGCCAGGCGATGCACAGCGAGGGCGTGGGTGCCGGTGCGTCGCGGCTGGTGAGCGGCGGGCGCAGCGTGCATGAGCAGCTGGAAGCCGCGCTGGCCGCCTGGCTGGAGCGCGAGCGAGTGCTGCTCTTCCCGAGTGGTTTTCAAGCCAACCTGGCGGCGGTGCAGGCCCTGGCCGATCGCCACACCCTGGTGCTCGCCGATCGGCTGATCCATCACTCCCTGCTCGTGGGCGTTCGCGCCAGCGGCGCGCGGCTGCAGCGCTTCGCCCACAACCAGCTCGATGCGCTGGAGCAGCGCCTGCTGCAGGCGCGCCGCGAGCAGCCCCAACGCAGGCTGCTGGTGATCAGCGAAAGCCTGTTCTCGATGGAGGGCACCTCCCCCGATGCGGAGCGCCTCAGTGCGCTGTGCCAGCGCCACAACGCCGCCCTGCTGCTGGATGAAGCCCATGCCCTGGGGGTGCTGGGCCCCGGCGGCCGCGGCCTTGGCACTGGCCTGCCGGGCGTGAGCCTGATCAGCGGCACCTTCGGCAAAGCCTTCGGCAGCGGCGGTGCCTTTCTGGCGGGCGAGGCGCTGGTGGGGGAGTGGTTGCTGCAGCACTCCGGCCCTTACCGATACACCACGGCCCTGGCCCCGCCCCTGGCGGCAGCGTCGCTCGCGGCCCTAACGCAGATTCAGGAGCAGCCTGAGCGCGCCAGCCAACTGCTGGATCGCGCCCATCGCTGGCGCGATCGGTTGGAAGCGGCTGGCTGGCCGCGGCCGCCGGGGAACGGCCCGATCCTGCCGCTGCTGGTGGGCGACAACCAACGCGCCCTGGCCCTGCAGCAGCAGCTGGAGCAGGCCGGGCTGCTCAGCGTGGCGATCCGCCCGCCCACGGTGCCTGCTGGCACGGCGCGCCTGCGGCTGGTGCTGCGCCACGATCTGCCCCCTGGCAGCCTGGAGCAGCTGATCGGCGCCCTCGGATCACCATGAGCCAGGCGGCCTGCACCACCCAGCTGATCGCCGTGCACGGCTGGGCAGGCGATTGCCGCGCCTGGCAGCCCTG
>VGZO01000152.1 GCA_016872555.1 Planctomycetota bacterium | reverse complement strand
GCGGAGCATGTGCCCCGTCTCCGCGGCGTAGCCGGCGATCGAGGCGCTGTTCAGCGGCACGCGCAGCACTGCCTTCGGCACGGGAATGCGGTTGTTCTGGAAATGCGTGGCCTCGAGCCACTTCTTCACGCCCTCGCGGCGGACGAGGAAGATCGTCCCGGCCTCGGCACCCGTCAGCCTGCGGCTGTGGCTGAGTACCCGGGCCATCATCTCGTCCGAGGTGACGCTGGCCGAGATGGCGAGGAATTCGCTGAAGTCGATCGTCCTGCCCATGCGCGACTGGACCCCTCCCGACGATGTGCGCTCGCAACGCTATACCGAAACCGATGCGGCTCGCATCCGGTCCGTCAGACCGTCGCCTTGGGCTTCGCGGAGAGGTGCTCCTGCAGCCGCGGCATGAGCTCGACGAGGTTGCAGGGGCGGTGGCGGTTGTCGAGCTGCCACCTGAGGATCTCCTCCCAGCCGTCGCGGCATGCAGAGGGGGAACCGGGCAGGGCAAAGACATAGGTGCCGCCGGCGACTCCGCCGACCGCGCGGCTCTGGATCGTCGAGGTCCCGATCTTCGGCCAGCTGATCCAGCGGAACATCTCGCCGAAGCCGTCGATGCGCTTCTCGAGCAGGGATTCGACGGCCTCCGGCGTCACGTCGCGGCCGGTGACGCCGGTCCCGCCGGTGGACACGACGACGTCGACCTGGCTGTCGGCGATCCAGGCGCGGATGGCTGCCGCGATCTCTGCCACGTCGTCACGCACGATGCGGCGCGCATGCACCACGTGGCCGTCGCGGCGGACCATCTCGGCGAGCGCGTCGCCCGACCTGTCGTCGGCGGCGCCCCTCGTGTCGGACACCGTCAGGATCGCGATGTTGACCGGCAGGAAGGGGCGGCTCTCATCGATCTTTGGCATTGGGACCGGTCGCTCTGGCTGTCAGGAACACCGGAGGAACGTAGCTCGGCCAGGCGCCCTGGGCGACCGCGTCGAGCGAGGGTGCGGGCTGGCCCATGCGCTCGGAATACATCCAGTAGGAATAGAGGACGCGGGTGATGAAATGCCGCGTCTCCGGCGAGGGCAGGGTCTCGATCGCCAGCAGCGCGTCCTCGCGCGTCTCGGCGTCGCGCTGGTCCCGGCGCTGCTTCCATCGCACCACGGTGCCGGGGCCGGCGTTGTAGGAGGCGGCGAGGCGGATGAGGTCGCCGCCCACCGGCTCGCTCTCGAGAAGTTGCAGCAGGTAGCGCTGGCCCAGAGTCATGTTGAATGACGGGTCGTGGAGG
>VGZO01000151.1 GCA_016872555.1 Planctomycetota bacterium | reverse complement strand
GTGGAAGCCGGTGACGATCGAGTCGTTCACGATCCCCGTCCGCGGCAGCGACCCGGTCACGCGCCCCGCCTTCTACACCCACCTGGGCCCGGTGATCTCCACGCCCGACATGGCCAGCGGCACGGCGTATGTCGGCGCCTCCCCCTATTTCGACCAGACCGGCCTGTATGAACAGTTCGACAAAATGGCGCGGGCCCGCAACGTCCACGAGGTCAACGCGGCGCTGGCGATGCACCAGTACAACGAGCAAAACGTGATGTGTGCCGACGTCGACGGCAACATCTCCTACGTCCGCAACGGCGCCACGCCGATCCGCCCCGAGGGGTTCGACTACAAGCGCCCCGTCGACGGCACGACCAGCGCCACGGCCTGGAAGGGGATCCATCCGCAGGAGGATCTGGTCAAGATCCTCAACCCGCGCCAGGGCTACATGCAGAATTGCAACATCAGCCCGCACAACATGATGGTCGACTGCGAGCTGACGCCCGACCGGTTTCCCGGCCACGTCTACAACGCCACCTGGGATCAAAACAACCCGCGCGGCCGCCGCGCCATCGAGGTCCTCCACAACGACCCGCTCGTCACGCGCGACGACGCGAAGGCGTATGCCCTCGACGTCCACGACCGGCTCGCCCGCGCCTGGCAGGGGGAGCTCGCCCGCGCCTATGCCGCCGCCGGCGACACGGCCGCGAACGATCCGGTCCTGCGCCGTGCCGTCGAGGCGGTCCTCGCCTGGGACGGCGAATACACGCCCGAGTCGACGGCCACGGTGCTGTTCAAATTCTGGCGGTTGAAGTGCGGCGCCCAGTGCGACGTGGCCCCGCTCGCCCGCGACGGCCGGCTCGACGACGCCACGCGCGCGAAGCTCATCGCCCTGTTTCGCGAGACGATCGACTTCCTGAACACGCAGTACGGCCGGTGGGACGTGCCCTGGGGCACCGTCCATGTGGTCGGCCGCAACGGCCGGTATTTCCCCTGCGGCGGTGCCGACTATTCGACCGGCGACAAGGAAGCCAACTTCACCGAGACGCTGTTCGACGTCCGCAGCAACCAGGATCCGGAGGATCCCAAGACCTACATCGCCAACTCCGGCTCGATGTCGGTGATCCTGATGTTTTTCAAGGACGGCAAGGTCGAGTCGTTTACCTGCACCCCCTGGGGGCAGTCGGGCCATCCCGATTCCCCCCACTACGTCGACCAGGCCGAAAAGCTCTACGGCCCGCGCGCGATGAAGCCCACCTGGTGGGATCCCGCCGAGCTGGCCGAGCATGTCGAGAGCACCCGCACCTTTACAAACCTTCCCT
>VGZO01000150.1 GCA_016872555.1 Planctomycetota bacterium | reverse complement strand
AGCATTGTCCGTCCGCTGAGACCGGAACCCAAAGAGCCGGATGTGTGACCCACAAGTCCGGTTCTGAGAGAGGCCCGGGGGCGAAAGCCCCCGGGCCTACTCGACCTCGACGCGGCCAGGCTCCGGGCCTGGGTCACCGAGCCGGCGATCGACCAGCGCCGGCGGGGCTTTTATGGATGGGCCCTGGGCATCGTGGCCCGACGGGCCGCGGAGTCGGGCGACGACGCCGAAGCGGCGGCCTGCCTCGCGGCGCTCGAGCGGGCGCTCACGGCCGAGGGCACTGACCTCCGGGCCGGTTACGACGGCCTGCTCGGGGGGCTGCTCGTGGCCCGCGGCGAAGCCACCCTCGACTGGCTCCGCGAGCGGGAGCTGCTCGGGGCCGAGACCCGGGCCGGCGACGCCCGCCACACGCTCGCTGCCTTGCGGTTTGCCTCGGAGTATCTGGCCGACGACATTCCCCGAGACAAGATCGCGGCCGCCGCCGCGGGGCTGCTCGCCAACCCCGCGGTCGCCGCCGACACCGCCGTGGATCTCGCCCGCTGGCGGCACTGGGAGAGCGTCGCCGAGGTGGCGGCCCTCTGGGATCGCCTGGGCCGCGACGACCCGCTCGTGCGGCGGGCGGTGGCGGGGTATCTCACGGCCTGCCCGCTGGCGTCGGCCAACCAACACGCCGCCGCGATCGCCGCCGCCGACCCCGACCGGTGGGCGGCGGCCGTCGCGGCCACCGGCCTGCCGCCCCGGGCCGCCGACTGAGCGGATTCAGCCCACGGAGCCGCCGGGCTCCGCTCTGCGGAATCCGCCCGCCACGGGTGAGAGGCCGGGGGTTCTGAGCCGTGGCCCCGGTGCTCGGCGCACGCCGGCGGCACGGGCCCGACCGGCCGCCGCCTCGGCATGCCCCCGATTCGGTTGCTCGGGCCGCCCCATTGGGGGTGTATTCAGAGCCTTGCGACTGGCTGGTGGCGAACCGCTCCGTCCCGCGGATAGTGTACGGCCGTTGACTCCCGCCGTCCACCTGCCGGTCCGCCCATGGTCGCCGCGGTCACAGGGTTTCCCGGGCGAAGCCGACGCCGCCCACACGGAGGCCCCGCGGCGTCCCGCCGTTACGAGCGGCGCCGGCCCGAGAAGACGCCGCTCCACAAAATCATCTCCGAGAACCTCGAGAGCTGGCTCGAGTGGCGGGAAGCTGCCGAGCGGCCCGTGCCGGTCTACGTCGAGGAGGAGTTCCGCGGCTATCTCGAGTGCGGGCTGCTCTGCTTCGGCTTCGCCCGCGCGCTGTGCACCGGCTGCGGCCAGGGATTCGTCGTGGCCTTCTCCTGCAAGGGCCGCGGCGTGT
>VGZO01000149.1 GCA_016872555.1 Planctomycetota bacterium | reverse complement strand
GGCTCGGCAACCCTGCCGGGCTCGCGATTGGATTGTGACGCTACCCATTTCTGGAAACCGGGAAAATGCCGAAGAACCATTTCAACGACGCCAACAAAATGGCCGGCCCGTCGCTGTGGCCGATCGCCTGCGCTCTGCTCGTCGGCGTGCTGCTGGCGTCGTGGGTGCGGCCTTCGCGCCCGTCGCCGTGGACGCCGGGACCGATTCCCGATCCGCACATTGAGCGGCCGGTGATCGCGGCGATCGTCAGGTTTGCGAAGTCGGTCGGATGGATGCTCGTCTTCGCTGAACCGCCGCCGCCGCCCGCGCCGGCACCCGAGCCAGCGACCGTCGAGGCGGAGCGCGAATGCGAGATCGGACCTGACGGATACCCGGTGTGCCGTCACGAACGGGGGTGGTGAGATGACCGTCCGCGTCGCCGACCTGCTGCTGGTTTTCGCGGTCCTCGTCGGCGGTCTGCTGCTACTGGCGTCGCCAGCAATCCTCATGGCGTGGGCTGCTGCTGAGGACGCCCGCCAACGAGACGAGGCGAAGCGTGCCCCGTCCGTCCTCGTCTCGGACTCGTGGGACGCCGATCGCCCTAGGGCCGCTGCCGCCGTCGCCCTGGCGGAGGCGGTCGTCGCCCCCGCACCACCGTCCCCGACGCCACCGCCCCCGACGCCACCAAAGCCGCCAAGCTGCGCGTGCGGCGGCAAGTGCACCAACGGCGTCTATCGCCCCGACGGGCGGATTCGGATGGAATGCGACAAAGACTGCGGGTGTGGATGCCGGAAGAAGGCAGCGTTGCAAAAGTGCTCGACCTGCCTCGGCACGGGCAACGTGATGGGCAGCGATGGTATCGTGAGGCGTTGCACACAGTGCCGGACGAGGTGACGAATGGCAGTCAACTTTTCGCAGATTCCCGGTGTCGCCAACGTCGTCGCGCGTCGCCTGGACGACCTCGCGGCGAGCGTCGACTTCGATATCGACGTCACGGGCTACACGTGGACCGCTGGCGTGGTCAGCGTCGTGGACGCAGCCAGCGTCGCCACCGCGACCGTGAGCGTGGTATCGGCGACGGCTGGTACAGTGCAGGTCACGTGGCCGACGAACATGGTCAGCGGCACGTACAACTGGTATCTGACGTTCGACGCGCCAGGCGGGACGACACGCAAGGCGATCGAAGGCACGTTTGAGGTGACCTGATGGCCGACATCAACATTACGCTGGGCAGTGGCATTGGACCGCAAGGGCCGGCAGGGCCGAGCGGAACCGGCGTCATCAGCGTGAACACGTTCACGGGCGCGATTACGCTGGTCGGCGCAGGCGGCGCGACCATCAGCGCCGCAACTGGCGTTAGTGGCGCCACGCTCACGATCACCGCAGGCAGCGGCGGCGGCGGCAGCGGGGCCGTCGACAGCGTCAACAGCC
>VGZO01000148.1 GCA_016872555.1 Planctomycetota bacterium | reverse complement strand
TCAGGCCCTGAAATACGCGGCTCGGGGCTTCCGCTCATTCCCGAATTACCGCACCCGAATCCTGTTCTTTTGCGGCAAACTGGATCTCAGGCCCCGGCTGCAGTGCCACTAAAAGTCCCGAAGAACCCTCATAGTAGCGATGAAGCCCGTGAAAGCGGACGGAGCGAAGGGGGCGATGGGTTTTGAAGCATGAGATCACGCCAACTGAAGTTCGTGTTCGCCGCCAGCCCGCAAGGGGGCGGGGAGTCAGGACCGTCGGACGCATCCGGCGGCAGAGACTCCCTGCTGCACATAGCGAACCGCAGGACCGCGAACGATCTCGGCGCCAGTGAAGCCGACGCAAGTCGGTTGCACCGGCCTCTGGCCGGACAGCATTGTCCGTCCGCTGAGACCGGAACCCAAAGAGCCGGATGTGTGACCCACAAGTCCGGTTCTGAGAGAGGCCCGGGGGCGAAAGCCCCCGGGCCTACTCGACCCCCGCGAGCAGCCGCCGGGCCTCTTGGACGTAAAACTCGCCGCCGACGGCATGATCCGGGCTGCAGGCCAGTGTGACCACCCGGCCGCGGTCGACGCGATTCACCGTCAGCGCGGGCCCCACCGGACTGTCCGGGCTCATCGGCCATTCGGTCCCCTCCCGTCCGTCGCGCTGCTTGGTGGTGCGCTGCGGGGCGAGCAGTCGCCCGCCGGGCTCCGCCGTCGTCGGCAGGAGTGCCGCTCCGGGCCCGTGGACGAGAAACGGCGAGTCGGGCGGGCCGTCCGCCCCGAGCCGAGCGACGTCGGCGGGGGTCAGGATCACCCAGTTGTCGAGCGAATCCAGGGCGTGGTCGAGCGTGACCCCGCTGAGGGCGTCCCAGGAAGGGGACGGCGCGAATCGCCCCATTCGATCGAGCCGCCCGGTGAAGCCGGTCGCCACGAGGCCGCCGCCGCCGCGGACGTACTCCTCGAGCCGGGCGATCTCGGCCTCCCCGAGGATGCCCGCGTTGCACAGCACCACGACGGGGAACTCCCGCAGCCGCTCGAGCGTTGCGTTCTCGTCGAGCAGGACGCCCCACGGCAGGTGCTCGTAGGCCAGCGCCTTGTGGCCGCCGAGGAACGACTGCATCCACGCACCGGCAGCGTCCCGCCCCATCCAGTCCCGCGAGCGGCTGCTGTAGTACAGGCCGACCTGGCGAACGGGCATGTGCCCGAACGTGTCGCGGAGCCGCTTCGCCCCCACGAAAGCCTCCCCGATCCGCTCGTAGGCCGCCGGATCAAGTCCGCCGTCGAAGGCCGTCTTGTCGACCATGGTGACGAAGGCGCCATGTGCCAAGAGGGTCAGCAACTCCCAGCGGATGTCCTCGAGTAGCCGCGTGGTCTGGTCGTGGTGTCTTGCTCCCGTCGAACCTGGAATCTCCGCGGGCAAGGGTTAGCCTACCCTTTCCCCCGGAGGATTCCATCCCATGACCCAGAAGCGCAAGCGGCTGTCGGGCCCCGAGAAGCTCGCCATCGTCA
>VGZO01000147.1 GCA_016872555.1 Planctomycetota bacterium | reverse complement strand
TTACCCATAACTATTAAACATACATTATATATTGAAAATTTAGAAAATTATCACGATGACCCTTTTGACAGGCTTTTAATATCTCAAGCTATAATTGAAAACTTAACTTTAATTACTAGAGATGAAAAGATTATTAAATATAAAGTTCATTATATATTAGCTTAAATAATTCATATATGTTATAATGTAAATTACATTATAATAATTACATTATAATAATTACATAAAAATTTAATTAAACTTATGAAAAATAAAGAATTAAATAATATTTTTAATAAAGTAAATACTTTTAATAAACAAATGAATGAGTTTCAAAAAGATATGAATTTAATGAAAAAGAAATATAAAATAGAAAAATTAGCAATCTCTACTGAATTTGGTGTTATTTCAGAATTGAATTATTACGATTTAATGGATGTATTAGTTAAATCTGTTGAAATTCCTATTGTAAAATTAGTTCAAGATAAAAAGTTTAAAATTGAAGATATACCTGATATTTTTAAATGTATAGGTGTTTCTTTTCAAGAAAATTATATAAAAAGATTTAATTAAAAAAATTTAATTTAAAACTTTTAAATTTTAATATATATTTTTAAGTACATGTATTTAAAAATAAAGGTTTAATATGGAAATAATATCTTACACTAAGGCACGAAATAATTTTAGTGATGTAATGAATCAAGTTTGTGAAAATCATATACCTATAACTATTTACAGACAGGAAAGTAAGCCAGTAGTTTTAATGTCTTTAGAAGATTATAATTCTATTGAAGAAACTATGTATTTAATGTCTACACCTAATAATTTTAAAAATTTGTTACAATCTATTGAAGAAATAGAACAAGGTAAAGTAATAGAGATAGATATTGAATGAAAGTTGTATGGTCTCAAAAGTCTTGGAGTGAATATCAGTATTTTAAAAACAAGAAACCTGAAATTTATAATAAAATAAATATTCTTTTAAAGGATATTATTTTACATAATTATGTTGGATTGGGTAAGCCTGAACCATTAAAACATAATTTAAATGGTTATTGGTCTAGGCGTATAAATCAAGAACATAGACTTGTTTATTATATTAAAAATAATTGTATTTATGTAGTACAATGTAAATTTCATTATTAAAATTACATATTTTTAATTATGAATAAAAAAGAACATCAAATATGGCAAGAATTTAAATATGATGAGTATTTATTTCATAAACACATATTTTCTTATGAGAGTTTATTAAGTTTTCAAGGTAAAATAGTTATAACTTATGGTTTTTACGATAGTGATGAGGCTTATAATTTTTATAACAGTTTAATAACTGAAGATGAAAAATTAAAAACGCCAGATGTTAATATAAATTTATATGATAATAAAGAACATCCCATTTGGGAGTTTGATAAAGAAACTTTTAAGAGTATATATGTTGATTATGATGAGGTTTATTATGATGAGCATATATTATACGAGTGTGAATTATTAGAACAAAACAAACCTGTAATAGAATCAAAAGATTTTAAAGAAATTAAGATATGGTCTTGATTTTTTAATCATCTTCAAAATCTCTAAAAGCTTTATC
>VGZO01000146.1 GCA_016872555.1 Planctomycetota bacterium | reverse complement strand
AGCGCCAACGCCAGTACCATGCCGAACGCTAACGTCAGTACCACGCAGAGCGCCAACGCCAGGGCCGCACGGAATTCGAACACCAGCGCTATGCCGAATGCCTACGCCAGCGCCATGTCGAGTGCCAACGTCAGTTCCACGCAGAACGCCAACGCCAGTGCCAGGCCGAGTGCGAACACTAGTGACAAGCCGAGTGCTAACATCAGTGCCACGCTGAATGCCAACGCCAGTACAAAGCCGAGCACCAACGCCCACGCCAGCTCCATCGCGTGTGCCAGCACTAGCGCCACCTCAAATGCCATCGACCAGACACAAGCAACCGGCAGTGCAGATACCCCAACCCCGACCAACCGGAATAAACCAACGACGAAGGCCACGAAGAAAGAAATGACGAAGACCGTGAAGAAGCAGGCAAAGAAGCAGACCGACGCCACGAGCGGGATAGCGACACCCACCGTGAACGCAGATGCCAATGCCGACCCCCATGCCAACCCGAACGCCAGCCACGTTCGCCCCAGCACCCCAAACAACGTCACCGCCACAACCGCAACGGAGACCGGCGCCCACACCCCAACCGACATAACACCACTGAAAGGAATCGGCGACCCGACCCCCAGAACCACCACTACGTTGACGTGCGCCAAGACCACAACTGCGAGAGCCAGCGCCGCCGCCACGTGGAGTGCGAAAGCCAGTACCACACCGAGTGCGAACGCAAGTGCCATGCCGAACGCCAACGCCAATGTCATGCCGAGCGCGAACACCCGTGCCATGCCGAATGCCAGCACCAGTGCCACGCCGAGCGCGAACGCCAGTCCCATGCCGAATGCCAACGCAAGTGCCATGCCGAACGCCAACGCCGGTACCTTGCCGAGTGCGAACGCCAGTGCCATGCCGAGTGCGAACGCCAGCGCCATGCCGAGTGTGAACATCCGTGCCATGCCGAGTGCCAACGCCAATGTCATGCCGAGTGCCAACGCCAGTGCCATGCCGAATGCGGACATCAGTGTCATGCCGAGTGCCAACGCCGGTGCCATGCCGAGTGCGAACGCCAGTGCCATGCCGAGTGCGAACGCCAGTGCCATGCCGAATGCGAACGTCAGTGTCATGCCGAGCGCCAACGCCAGCGTCATACCGAGTGCGAACGCCAGTGCCTTGCCGAGAGCCAACGCCAGTGCCATGCCGAGCGCGAACACCCGTGCCATGCCGAATGCCAACACCAGTGCCACGCCGAGCGCGAACGCCAGTGCCTTGCCGAGTGCGAACGCCAGCGCCATGCCAAGTGCCATGCCGAACGCCAACGCCGGTACCTTGCCGAGTGCGAACGCCGGTACCTTGCTGAGTGCCAACGCCAGTGCCATGCCGAGTGCGAACGCAAGTGCCATGCCGAGCGCGAACGCCAGCGCCATGCCGAGTGCGAACGCAAGTGCCATGCCGAGCGCCAACACCAGTGCCACGCCGAGAGCCAACGCCAGTGCCATGCCGAGTGCGAACGCCAGCGCCATGCCGAGTGCCAACACCAGTGCCACACCGAGCGCGAACACCCGTGCCATGCCGAATGCCAACACCAGTGCCATGCCGAACGCCAACGCCGGTACCTTG
>VGZO01000145.1 GCA_016872555.1 Planctomycetota bacterium | reverse complement strand
GTGACACTCTCAATGGCACCACAACATCCGCCGGTACCAGCAATATCTACGCCTACATCAATAAGTCTGCTCTCGATAGTGCCAACATCTCATCTGGATCAACCCTCTACATTAACTACAACAAAGGCACTGATGCTTCCGGCTACTACTCCTCTCCTTCCACTGGTCTTCTTGAAAATAGGGGCGGAGCTGATGTCGCCAACTTCTCGAAATCCTTTGGCTACTCCTTCACCGCTGTCGATAGAACAGCTCCTAAGATCCTCTCTGATGCATCAGGCTCACTCGCCTTTGATGCCTCTGGTCGTTCCTTCTCTGTCCGCTTTGACGAATCTCTTTCCCTAACTGACGCCTCCGGTTCTATCAATAAAGCTGGCTTCACTCTCTTCATTGATGGCAAGCAATACTCTCTCGATGCCTCAGGCGCTGCAATCGATGCCTCTGGCTCAACACTGACCTTCACTCTCCCAAACGGAGATCGCGTCTACAACGAGCAGAAAGTCTTCCTCACCTACTCCGATTCCACTGGTTCACTCGGTGACTCCACTGGTAACAAGGTCGACTCCTTTGCCACTCAGATCAAAACCTCCTCTCTCTCTTCTACTCCTGGGCCTTCCTTCTACTCCTCCTACTTTGACGGCTCCGGTAACTCTCTAAACCTTTCCTTCAGTTCTGGGTCTCTCGACAACTCCGTCAATTCCTATCTCATCAAGGATCGTTTCTCCTTCGCTGATAGCAGTGGTAACCCCATCTCTGACTCCAGCGGCTTTATCAGCTTCGTTACCGTCGACTCAAGCAGCAACCTCGTCAAGCTCTACCTCAATTCCTCTGACACCAAACTCAAGAACTACGTTGGCCAGAACCTAAGACTCACTTACACAGATCTCACTCTCGCCAATGACGCTTCTGGCGTCATCCAGTCCTCCTCTGGTTTCGATGCTTCTGGTTTCTCGACTTCCTTCACTTATCCCGGTCGCGCACCTCTCTTCTCGACCTCTTTCTACGACGCCTCGTCTAACACCGTTAGCCTCCGCTTCAGCGAATCAGGTACTGCGACAACTCCTGATGCTTCCTCCAACTCCATCCTTCTCAATACTTCAACCAGCACAAACGATCTTAAAAACCGCTTCTCCGTTACGGATTCTTCCGGTAACGCCATCACCAGCACCAATGCAATCAATAGCGTTTCCTTCGATGCAAGCGGCAATGTCTCTGTAGTCCTCAATAACAACGCTCTACAGAGCTACAGCGGACAGAACCTTAGGCTTCAATACACAGACCCTACAGGCCAGAATGACACCTCAGGTGTCCTGGAAGCAGCAGGTCTTGGTGGCGCTGATGTCAGCAATTTCTCCTCTAATTCCTTCTTCTTCGTTGGCGATGCCCCCACCGTCAGCTCTGCCACCTTTGAAAACAGCAGATCGGCCATCAGACTCTCCTTTAATGGCCCAACAGTCACAACCTCAGATTTACAAAGCCTCCTGAATCGCTTCTCTATCTCGACCGATTCCTCCGGCCTCAACATCATCAATAATGCATTGATCGCTATCAGCGGTGACACTCTCAATGGCACCACAACATCCGCCGGTACCAGCAATATCTACGCCTACATCAATAAGTCTGCTCTCGATAGTGCCAACATCTCATCTGGATCAACCCTCTACATTAACTACAACAAAGG
>VGZO01000144.1 GCA_016872555.1 Planctomycetota bacterium | reverse complement strand
CCGTGGCGTGACCGTCGCCCGCATGCCCAGCGTCGCTCCGTTTGCCGACATTCCCGATCGCGAGCGCCGTGACGGCTTTCCGCAGCTTGTGGTTCGGCGCAAACACCCCGTGATAGCGATGCCGGTGCTTCCGCGGCGGTGGGACGAGATCGGCCAAGCGATCGAGAAACTCAAACGGCGAGAGCTCGACGACGCCGTTGGCCCCCGGCCGGGTGGACTTGCGGCCGCGGCCGGGCCCGACCCAGTTGGCGGCTTTGTGTCTGGGCAGCACGTAGCGGATGCGGGCGATCCGGCCGTCTGGGCCGCGGATCACGGAGAGCCGCTCGAGCGCGAAGGGCGGCCGGGCGCAGTACCGGAGAAGGTGCTCAAGACTCTGAAAATAGCTGGGCACATCGCGGTCGAGGAGCGTGATCCGGACGCTCGCGTCGACTGAAAACCCGCTGTTCTCCCAGGCGAGCATGTCGGCGGCGGCAGCGGCGTTGAGGAGGCGAGAGCGCCTGAACCAGCGGATCACGCGGCGGCGCACCCGCTCGGTGAGCGCAGCCAGGTCAGCCTGGGTGATCGATCGGGCGGGCAGGAACGCCGGCGGGGCATCAGTGCCTACTTCGGCGGCAGCCGGCACGAAGACACCGTCGGTCACGCAGGCGTGCAGGTGCACGTGGTGGTTGAGCGCCGAGCCAAAGCGGTGCAGGAAGGAGATGCCACCGAGCCGCGGGCGGGAAGCGCTCGGTGCGTTGGCAGCAGGGTTGAAACCCGACGCCGCGAGCTGGAGCCGCTCGATCTCATCAAGAAAAATCTTCGTGAGTGCGGCGACGGCTCGGGGTCGGTCGGCGAGAAAGCCCCGCAGCCGCTTCGGCACGGAGATCACCCACTGCCGCACCGGTACCGGCGGGATGACGTGATCGGCGAGATGGGCGGCGGTCTGCGCCAACCCCGTCCTCGGTCACCGCTGGACGCCGGCAGGCTAGAGTGACCGGGTGTCCGAACTCCTTCTCGGGTGATGAACAGCCATGTCGATCGCAGAACCTTCGCTTCAGATTCGTCCCTACGTCGACCGCAGTTGGCGGGTGTTTCCGGCCGGCTCAAACGGCGAGTTCGGCCTGCCGGAGGAACTCTGCACCGTGATCGCGGAGGGCTCGGGCTGCACGGTCCGCGACGCGGCGGGCCGGGAATACCTCGATTTCACGATGGGTTGGGGGTCGGTGCTGCTCGGACACGGGCATCCCGGCGTGACGGCAGCGGCGATCCGCCAGATCCCGCTGGGGACGAACTTCGCCCACGTCAACGCCCGTTCGCTCGAACTGGCCGAGCGGGTCGTCGCCCTCAGCCCGGCCTGCGAACGCGTGCGGATGTGCTCCTCGGGCACGGAGGCGACGATGCACTGCATCCGCCTGGCCCGCGCCGCCCGCCGGCGGCCGGGAATCCTCAAGTTTGAGGGGGCGTATCACGGTTCGCACGACGTCGGCACCACGAGCCTGTTCGGCTCGAAACTCCCCCCCTGGCCGGAGCCGGAGCCCCTCGGATCGAGCATGACCCCGCGGGAGGCGGCCGACATGCTGGTTTCTCCGTTCAACGATCCCGACATGGCCTGCAGGCTGATCGCCCAGCATGCCGACGGCCTGGCGGCGGTGATCATGGAGCCGCTCCACCGCTGCCTGCCCCCCGAGCCGCGCTTCCTGCAGGCGGTGCGCCGAGCCTGCTCGGAGCATGGCGTGCTCTTGATCTTCGACGAGGTGGTCACC
>VGZO01000143.1 GCA_016872555.1 Planctomycetota bacterium | reverse complement strand
CGCTTCACCACGTCGGGCAGCGCGCGAATCACCTTCGTGGGCACCGCAGCGGGGCCCCCTGCCGCGAGGTCGCCGGCGAATGGCCGGCCGAGCAGCGCGGGGCCCTTGGCGACCCATTCGGAGGCAGCGCGGGGAAACGTGACCCGCGCCCGCCCGCCGTCGAGCACCTCGGCCACCTCGACGCGCACGGCATGGTCGAGGCCGTCACCGCCCGCAGCGGCCATGAACAGCAGCGCCGGCCCCTCGGTCACGGCCAGAAACCCCGGTCCGTCGGCCAACTGCAGCGGCTCGACGACCGCCTCGCCGCGCCCTTGGTCGACCGACGTGATCCGATGCGGCGGCTCGGGCGTGAACCGGGGATAGCTCATCACGACGCGCTCGTCGGCACGGGCCCAGAAGGCGGCCAATGAGACGACGAGTGCGGCACATACGGCCGCGGATCGATTCGAGACGTGGCACATGGCACGAGCCCCCAGGACGACATCACGGTCGGAGCGGCCCGCTGCCACGCGCTGGCGATCCCACTCGCGGTCATCATCGTCACCGCTCGTCCGGCAGGCAACCGGCGCCGGCGCCCGCGGCGGGGTGCGCGGTGGTCCTTCATTCGTAGATCGGGAAAAACGTGTTGAACGCCCGTTCGCAGAACACCCCCGGGTCGTTGAACCGCTGGCCACGGTCGAGGCCGTCGAGCGCGGCCATGTCGGCGGCGGCGAGCGAGAAATCGAACAGGGCGAGGTTTTCCGCGAGGCGCTGCGGCCGCGAGGTCTTGGGAATCACGGCCGTGCCGCGCTGCACGCCCCAGCGGAGCAGGATCTGGGCGGGCGTGCGCCCCGCGCGGGCGGCGATCGCCGTGACGGTCGGATGGCCGAGGAGGCTGTCGGCGTCCGTCGCCATTCCCAATGGCACGTATGACGGTGCCCCGAGTGGTGAAAACGCCGTCACCGCGATGCCCGCCTCGTGGCAGAAGCGCAGCAGCTTCGGCTGCGCGAGCAGCGGATGGAGCTCGACCTGGAGGACGGCGGGGGCGATCCGCGCCGTCGCGAGACATTCGCGGAGGAGACCGACGCCGTAGTTGCACACGCCGATGCGGCGGACGAGGCCGCCGTCGACGAGGCGCTCCATCGCCCCCCAGGTGTCGGCCAGCGGCACGCGGGCCGGGCGCATCACCGGCCGGGGGGCGGCCGGGTCGAAGAACCAGCCCGGCGGGTAGCGCGTGGCGAACGGCACGAAGTCCAGCGCGATCGGGAAATGGACGAGGTACAGGTCGAGGTGGTCGAGGCGGAGATCGCGGAGCGTGCGCTCGAGCGCCGGGCGCACGTGATCCGGGTGGTGAAACGTGTTCCAGAGTTTGGAGGTCACCCACAGTTCGTCGCGCCGGCAGAGCCGGTCGCGCAGGGCGCGCTCGATGCCTTCCCCGACCTCGGCTTCGTTGCCGTAGTCGCAGGCACTGTCGAGATGGCGATAGCCGACGCGGATCGCCTCGTGAACGAGATCGCCGACCGTCGCCCGGTCGATCTTCCACAGCCCGAGGCCGACGGCAGGCAGCGGCTGGTCGGCGGCGCCAAACGCGGCGGGCACGGCGACGGGGAGCGTGGTGGAGGGCATTGGGGAGGGGAGTGGGAGGATAGGGGAGTGGGGGAGTAGGGGAGCCACGATGCCAAAAAGCCAAAGAGACCGGAGACCAGGGGCCGGAGACACGAGACACGAGTAACGACCGGCAAGGGTGCAGCAGGCGCGGCATCATCCGCGGGCGTGATC
>VGZO01000142.1 GCA_016872555.1 Planctomycetota bacterium | reverse complement strand
ACGGCAGGCTCCGAGAGCTCGCCGCACTCGGCCTCGGCCTCGGGACCACCGCCTTCGGTGGCCCAGCAGCCCACATCGCGTTGATGGAACGGGAGGTCGTCGGACGCCGGCAGTGGCTCACCCGCGAACACTTCCTCGACCTCGTGAGCGCGTCGGCGATGATCCCGGGGCCGAATTCCACCGAGCTCGCGATGCATATCGGCTATCGGCGCGCCGGATGGCGCGGGCTGATCGTCACAGGGCTGAGCTTCATCCTCCCCGCGATGGTGATCACCTTGGGACTCGCGTGGGTCTATCTGCGCGCCGGGGCGCTGCCGGCGGTCGGCGGGATCCTCGCGGGGATCAAGCCCGTGGTCCTCGCCGTGGTGCTCCACGCCCTCTGGGGGCTGGGTGTGACGGCGATCCGTTCGGCGATGACGGCCGCGGTCGCAGTGGCCGCACTCGTCGCCACCTGGCTCGGCGTGCACGAGCTGACCATCCTCGCCGTCGCGGCCCTCGTGACGTGGACCGATCGACGCGTGATCGCCGGCGGCGACCCGCTCGCGCATCTCTCCGGGGCGATGCTGCCGGTCGCTATCGGCGGTTCCAGCGATGCCCTTCCGACCCTCGGCGGGATCCTCGCCGTCTTCGCGAAGGCCGGCGCCTTCCTCTTCGGGAGCGGCTATGTGCTCCTCGCCTTCCTCCGCACCGATCTCGTCGAGCGGCTCGGCTGGCTCACTGAGTCGCAACTCCTCGACGCGATCGCCGCGGGCCAGATGACGCCCGGCCCCGTGTTCACGACGGCGACCTTCATCGGATATCTGCTGGCGGGGTACGCCGGGGCGCTGGTCGCGACGGTGGGGATCTTCCTTCCGGCGTTTGTCTTCGTCGCGCTCACCGCGCCTGTGCTCGAGCGACATATGGCGCACCCCGATGTGCGGGCCGCCCTGCGCGGGCTGAATGCCGCTTCGCTCGCCCTCATGATCGCGGTGAGTCTCCCGCTCGGCCGTGCCGCGCTCGGCGCGCCAGGGCTCGGCGTGCCCCTCACCCTCCTCGCCCTCGTGGCGATCGTTCGCTGGCGTGTGAACGCCGGCTGGCTCGTACTGAGTGGCGGTGCGATCGGCTGGCTAGCTTCCATCGTATGACCACACCCATCGCCTTCCTTGGCACTGGACTCCTCGGCGCCGGCTTCGTCGAGGCCGCGCTCGGGCGCGGCGAGTCCGTCCAAGTTTGGAATCGTACCCGCACCAAGGCCGAGCCCCTCGCCGCGCTCGGTGCGACCGTCTACGACAAATCGGCCGAGGCCGTGCGTGGCGTGAGCCGTGTGCATCTCGTCCTGCAGGACGACGCCTCGGTCGATGCGGTGATCGAGGCGCTGCGCCCCGGCCTTGGCGCCGATGTGCCGATCGTCGATCACACCACCACGCGTCCCGACCTCACCGCCTCACGCGCCGCGCGACTCTCCGCCGCCGGTGTGCGATATCTGCACTGCCCCGTCTTCATCGGACCCCCGGGGGCGCGAAAGGCCGAAGGGGTCATGCTCGCCTGCGGCCCACATGCGTGGTTCGACGCTGTTCACCCGGCCCTCGCACGGCAGGCCTCACGGATCGAGTATCTCGGTGAGCGCGCCGATATCGCGGCGGCATTCAAGCTCGCGGGGAACGCCCTGCTCCTCGGCATCACCGGGCTCGTCTCCGATACCGTGACGGTGCTCGATCGCGCCGGTGTGCCCGGGGCGGATATCGCCAAACTGCTCGAGTATCTCAACCCGAGCCATGTGGTGG
>VGZO01000141.1 GCA_016872555.1 Planctomycetota bacterium | reverse complement strand
GCAGAAGTCGGCGCAGGCCGCCCAAGCCTCTTCAACGTGGAATCGAGCCACCGCTGGAAGTACAGCGCCGCAACGCCTCAAGCGGCTGGACGTCGCATCAAGTTGTCTGCAGATCGTCTTCCGTGAGACCTGTGGAGAACCGCTCTGTCCCGCGGATAGTGTACGGCCGTTGACTCCCGCCGTCCACCTGCCGGTCTGCCCATGGTCGCCGCGGTCACAGGGTTTCCCGCGCGAAGCCGACGCCGCCCGCACGGAGGCCCCGCGGCGTCCCGCCGCTACGAGCGGCGTCGGCCCGAGAAGACGCCGCTCCACAAAATCATCTCCGAGAACCTCGAGCGCTGGCTCGAGTGGCGGGAAGCTGCCGAGCGGCCCGTGCCGGGATACGTCCAGGACGAGCTCCGCGGCTATCTCGAGTGCGGGCTGCTCTGCTTCGGCTTCGCCCGCGGCCGGTGCACAACATGCGGCCAGGGATTCGTCGTGGCCTTCTCCTGCAAGGGCCGCGGCGTCTGCCCGTCCTGCAACGGCCGCCACATGGCCCAGACGGCGGCGCATCTCGCCGATCACGTCATCCCGCCGGTACCCGTGCGGCAGTGGGTGATCTCCGTGCCCAAGCGATTGCGGGGCTTTCTCGCCGACCGACCCCGAGCCGTCGCCCCCGTCACGAAGATTTTTCTTGACGAGATCGAGCGGACTCTGTGCGCTGCGGCAGGGGTCACGAGCGATGCCCCCGCATCCGCCCGCCCGCGACTCGGTGGCATCTCCTTTCTGTACCGCTTCGGTTCGGCGCTCAACCACCATGTCCACCTCCACGCTTGCGTGACCGACGGCGTCTTCGTGCCGGCTGCCGACGACCCAGCGTGCAACGCCCCGCCGGCGTTCATCCCAGCCCGACCGATCACCCAGGCCGATCTGGCCGTGCTCGCAGAGCGGGTGCGCCGTCGGGTGATCCGCTGGTTTCGCTTGCAGCGACTGCTCGACGCCGCGGCCGCCGCCGACATGCTCTCCTGGGAGAACAGCGGGTTTTCAGTCGACGCGAGTGTCCGGATCACGCTCGTTGACCGCGATGTGCCGAGCTATTTTCGGAGTCTCGAACATCTTCTCCGATACTGCGCCCGGCCCCCCTTCGCCCTCGAGCGACTCTCCGTGATCCGCGGCCCAGACTGCCGGATCGCCCGCATCCGCTACGTGCTGCCCAGACACAAAGCCGCCACCTGGGTCGGGCCCGGCCGCGGCCGCAAGTCCACGCGGCCGGGGGCGAACGGCGTCGTCGAGCTCTCGCCGTATGAGTTCCTCGACCGGCTCGCCGATCTCGTCCCGCCGCCGCGGAAGCATCGGCATCGGTATCACGGGGTGTTTGCACCGAATCACCGGCTGCGGAAAGCCGTCACGTCGCTGGCGATCGGGAACGTCGGCAAGCAACGCGCGGTCACGATCGGGGGACATGGAAACGACGGTCACGCCACGGGAGGCTGCTCCGGCGCGCATCAAAAACCCCGCTCGCACGACACCTCGCGGATTGCCTGGGCCAAGCTTCTGGCCCGGGTGGGGGAGGAGTTTCCGCTCGAGTGCCCCAACTGCGGTGGCGACATCCGGCTGATCGCGTTCATCACCGAGCCGGGCCCGATCCGGAAGATCCTCACACATCTCGGCGAACCGCTTGAGCCACCGCCAGTCTCGCCGGCCCGCGGCCCGCCCACCGACTGGGGCGAGCTCGTCCAGGCGCATGACGAGCGCGACGTCTTCCAGGGACGGATAGACGACCTGCCCGTGATCGACATCCACA
>VGZO01000140.1 GCA_016872555.1 Planctomycetota bacterium | reverse complement strand
CCTGGCGGGCTGGCGGCGAACACGAACTTCAGTTGGCGTGATCTCATGCTTCAAAACCCATCGCCCCCTTCGCTCCGTCCGCTTTCACGGGCTTCATCGCTACTATGAGGCGATCCGACTTCTCCTCTGGCATCGAACCCGCGTCGTTGCCTTCTTGGGTCCTACCGTCTCCGGACCAGAGGAGATCTCTTGGGGTAAGAATGAATGACTTCCCGCCGCCGCCGCCCCCACTACCGTCCTGCCACGGTTGGATATCGGGTGTCGCGTTGAGGCGCACGCTTGCCCAGGCAGGCCGGCCTTACGGAGGTTCACTTGCGTTCGGTGCTGCGGTTCGCCTCGGGCTTCCATCCCACACGCCCTCACGGGAAAGACCTCGGCTGTGCAATGCCAGCCTCGGTCTCGTGCAGCTGCCTCCGGCTTCTGGTTGCCTCCAACAGGCCCCATAAAGGACTCTCACCTTCCGTCATTCATCCATGCCCAACGCACGCCCTGGCGACTGGTGGCGTCGCCGGGGCCCGCCGGTTCCGCACGGTCACGGCGGCCAGCGCGAGCCCGCCGGCCGTCGCCAGTCCGGCCGCAGGGGGCTCCGGGGCGGCGAAGTCGGTCTGCAGGTAGCCGACGTCCCAGCCGGCCCCGGTCTCGCACGACGAACCGAGGTTGGCGTTGATCAGCCGGATGCGGAGGCTCGTGATCTCCTGCAGCGGGATGGCGATCACGGCCACGCTGGGCACATAGGCGCCGCCGGTGCTCGAGTAGCCCGGCGTCGAACCGGTGAATGCGGCGCCCGCATTGAGCAGCGGGAACAGGTCGGGATAGGCACCGACGGGGGGCGTGAAGCCGGGCTTCACGAGCGTGGTCTGACTCACGTGCGCCGGCCAGAGCGGCGAGGCGCCGAATGGATCGGGAAGCGAGGGCGCAAGCACGCTGCCCGTCTGCCACGCCGAACCGCTGATCGCCACGAACGGATTGTCGTTGATGCTGTAGGCCACCTGGCCGGCGGCCGGAGGAATCGATCCGCTGAAGGAGCCGAAGCCGAACTTGTGGCCGATGCTGATCCGGATCAGGTCGACGAGCCTGCCGCCGCCGGCCTGCTGAGTCTGGTCGCTGGCGTCGATCGGCCCGCTCGTGAGGTAGTTGCCGGTGGCGACGAGCGGACCGCTCACGGGAGCCCAGTTCACGCTCCATGCGTCGCCTCCATGCGCCCACCGGGCGTTCATGCCCGGGTCGGAAGGTGGCAGGAAACCATTCTTGCCCACCGGCGTCGCCGTCCATCCCAGCGGGCCGGCGGAGAAGTCGAACGCGTCGTCCACGATCACCGGCCCGGCCTCGACGGCCGGCATGGCGATCAGGATCGCCACGACCACGGCCGCGAAGCCGAGCGCCGCCGCGAGGCTCCGCGGCGCCCGCGGCCGCGACAGCCCGCCGAGGATGGCTGCCGCCAGCAGCCCGCACGCGGCCAGCCCGCCCGGCTCCGGCAGGTTGATCACGGCGTCGGGCGACGTGCCGAAGCCGAACATCGCATCCTTGATGCACTCGTCGCCAAACCCGTTCACGCCGCTGAAGCGGAACGTGATCGAGCCGCTGACGAGGTACCGGTTCTCCAGCTGGTTTTGGAGCGTCGGCGACTCGCCGCTGTAGATCCCGAACTCCCCCTGGCCGACCTTCTGGGCCTCGAAGTTGGCCTCCTCAGCAGAATCTGTGGGTTGATTCTGGCTCCGGTAGTGTGCCAAGGACATGAAACAACGCGATTTCAATGCCTTTCGCGGTCCGAAAGCCGAACGCTTTTCTGGTGGTCAGTTTTACGACG
>VGZO01000139.1 GCA_016872555.1 Planctomycetota bacterium | reverse complement strand
CTTCATCGCCAGCCTCGGCACGATCTATACGGGCGAACGTCCGATTACGCTTTCGACCGGACGCGCCTCCCCCAACTGGGGCCCGCTGCCGCCGTGGTGGCGCATCGATGCGATCGCCGGATACAAGTATCGCGCCAAGGGCAGCCGCTACGCGTGGGATTTGTCCGCCAAGGTGACCAACGTTCTCGACAACACGGACATCTACTACGTCGCCGCCAACCACCGTTACACCCTCGATCCGGGCCGCGAATGGCAGGTTGCAACTGGGGTTCGGTTTTAACTTCAATCATACCCAAGGTGCGCCTGCGCCTCGCCAGTCTCGCCCTCTTCGCCACCGCCGCGTTCGCCGCCGCCGATCGCGCCGCGCTCCCGCCGACCGCCCAACCCTTCCTGACTGCGCCCGCACTGCAAATCCACCCGCTCTTCGACGGCCGCGGCGGGCGCGACATCGTCACCGCGCGCAACGGCCACGTGCTCGCCTTCCACGGCAAGGTTTTCCGCGAGAGCGCCGACGGCGGCTCCACGTGGAGTCCGCCCCGCGAGATCGGCCCCGACGCCGGCGGCAAGGTCGTCGTCAACGAGACCAACGGCAACATCCTCTACGTGCGCGCCGACAAGGGATACCTCTGGCGCAGCCGCGACGACGGCCGCACCTGGACGCGCGAATCGATCCGGATCAAGCCGAACAAGTTCAACCACGGCTCGCCCGACTCGGTGCCGCAGTCTGTCGGCGCGTTTCAGCCCGGCATCACGCTCCAATTCGGCCCGAGGAAGGGCCGCCTCCTGCTCGCGACGCGCATCATGGGGCCGGCCGCCAGCAACGACGTGGAGTGGCGCCCCTACCACTACAACGCCGCGATGTTCAGTGACGACGGCGGTGCCACCTGGCAGGTCAGCGCGCCGTTCCCCGTGCTCGGCTCGGGCGAGGCCGCGCTGGCCGAGCTCTCCGACGGCCGCATCCTCTACAGCTCGCGCGAGCACATGAGCGTCGGCAACCGCTACTTCGGCTGGAGCCACGATGGCGGCGAACTCTGGCTGTCGCCGTGGCTCAGCGACACCCTGCCCGACGGCTCGCGCGGCACGTCTTACGGTTGCATGGGCGGCCTCATGCGTCTGCCGATCGCCGGCGCCGACATTCTCCTCTACAGCAACCTCGACACCGACGCCGGCGTGATGCCTAAAAAAGTCGGCGGCTCCACCTCCGCCGGCCGCGAGAATATCACCGTCTGGGCCAGCTTCGACGGCGGCCGCACGTGGCCGGTCAAGCGCTTCGTCTACGCCGGCCCGAGCGCGTATTCGAATCTCGGTGTCGGCCGGGCCAGCACGCCGAGCGCCGGGAAGATCTATCTCCACTTCGAGGGCGGCCCGAAGACCTGCTACGACGGCGTGATGGTCGCCGTCTTCAACCTCGCTTGGCTCCTCGACGGCCGCGACCTGCGCAGCGTCCTGCCCGAATAGCCCGCGCTTGCATCCACTGCGCCCGACTGGTGGTGCACAGCGGCGGCGAGAAGCAATCGTGCGGGGTGCGCTCAGCAGATCCAGGCCGCGGCGGCGGCCGAAGCGTGGTCGCGGTCGCCAGTGGTGTCGTCGTCGCTGAGCGGGAATCCGGTTTCCTTCCAATTAAACCCCTCCCGAATTCGATCCCCGAGTAAATCCGGTTTGCTTTCAGACACGTCTACGCGCGGAACCAAGCGCGGATTGGGAGTCCTCACGCTCTCAATCTCCCGCGCCGCCGAATAACTCGACGCAAGCGATACGCGCCGCATAGCCTCCGACACTCCTCGCCCGTTGGCCCCGATTCGTTTGCCCCGCCCCATGTTACCCTCACGTATCGCTTCGAAATCCGAATCATTGCTCCTCGCTTGGGCGCTCGCGCTCGGTG
>VGZO01000138.1 GCA_016872555.1 Planctomycetota bacterium | reverse complement strand
GGCAACGGCATCGTCGATCCGCCGACGCAGACGACGTTCACGAGCTCCACGGCGCTGGCGATCCCCGACAAGCCGGCGAGCGGGTTTTCGCCGGTGACGTCGTCGATCGTCGTCTCCGGGATCGGCGCTTTCACGACCGACGTCAACGTCCGGCTCACCATCACCCACACCTGGGACTCCGACCTCGACGTGTTCCTGATCGCGCCTGACGGGACGCGCGTCGAGCTGTTCACCGACGTGGGCGGCTCGGGCGATAATTTCACCAACACGGTCCTCGACGACCAGGCGGCCACGGCGATCACGGCCGGCACGGCTCCGTTCACCGGCACGTTCCGGCCGGAGGGATCGCTGGCGACGCTCAACGGCAAGAATCCCAACGGTACCTGGACGCTCGAGATCACCGACGACGCAGTAGGCGACGTCGGCACGCTGAACAGTTGGGCAGTGATCATCACGACGGCCGCCGACCCGGTGCAAGCGACCGACGCCGCCGGCCGGGCACTGTTCGACCTCGCGGCCGGTGCGGTGTCGGTCACGCACTCCCTCGCCGCGGGTTGGGTGGCGACGGCGCCGTCGTCGAACGTCCGCGCCGTGACCGCTGCGGGCGCGCCTCTCTTCGCGCAGACCTATGGCGTCAAGCAGCGGCCGACGATCACGAGCAATGCCACGAGCGTGACGGTGCCGGAAGGAACGGCGGCTGCCGTCACGGGCACGTGGGGCACGGCCTATCCCGCGGACGTGATCGCGCTGTCGGCCTCGACGGGCTCCGTGACGCGAAACCCCGACGGCACCTGGTCGTGGACGGCGACCCCGGCCGACCAATTCGCGGCGACGACGGTGACGATCACCGCCACCGATCCGCAGGGGATCGCCTCGGCGACGAGCTTCTCGTTCACCGCCACCAATGCCTCGCCGGCCGTCGCCGCGACCAGCGTTGCCGTGACCGGCAACGTCCTCCAGACGCTCGGCAACACCGGCACCTGGTCCGACGTGGCGGCCGACACGGTGACGTTGTCGGCATCGCTGGGCACGGTCACCAAGAACTCCGACGGCACGTGGAGCTGGTCGCTGACCCCGTCGTCGAAGCTGACCGACCAGACGGTGACGATCACCGCCTCCGACGAGGATGGCGGCACGTCGACGACGACGTTCACGGTGACGGCCAAGGTCGCCGTCCCCAACCAGCAGATCTACTACAAGGGGTCGAGCTTCGCCGGCACGAGCGTCGACGCGGCACTCGATCCGGGGAAGGTCCTCGCCCGCCCGGGCGGAACGGCGCAGACGCTCTCCTATGCCAATCTGGTCAACGGCTCGCGCGGCCTCAACGGGATCGTGATCGACGTCGCGGGCCTGGTGGACACGAGCCTCTCGGCGGCCGACTTCTCGTTCAAGATGAGCCCTCAGGGAGCGTTTGACGAAGCGGCCAATCCGCCGTCTGCGTGGGCGGCCGCTCCGGTCCCGACGGCGATCGTCGTCACCCCGGGCACGGCGACGATCCCGGCGCGGGTCCGACTGGAATGGCCCGACAACGCCATCGCCAACCGCTGGCTCCAGGTCGCGGTCCTGGCCAACGCCCGCACCGGACTCGACGCCGCCGCGGTGTCGTACGTCGGCCATCTCCAGGGCGAGGTCAACGGCCAGGTGTCGGTCGGACGGTTCCGGGTCACCGCCGCCGACGTGACCCCCGTGGGGGCCCAAATCGGTGCCACCGTCACCGTCGGATCGGCGTTCGACCTCGTCAAGAACGGCCGGATTACCACCGCCGATCTGACTGCCGTCAGCAGCCAGATCGGGCTCCGCGAGCTCCGCGTGATCACGATCCCCGTGGCTGGCTCGGGCGGCCACGGCACGTTCGAACCCGGACCGTCCGGACCGTCGCTCCAGTCGGGGACATCGGGGAGTGGTGGCTCGATCGACTTCGCCGCACTCGCCGCCTGGGCCGGGGCCCAGCAGGTCAGCCA
>VGZO01000137.1 GCA_016872555.1 Planctomycetota bacterium | reverse complement strand
CGTGATCGGCGACGTGCCCTGGCCGAACGCACTGGGGGCACTGCCGTCGGCGGTGACGATGCCGCCGGGCACCAACGTCGTGCCCAAGGTCAACGTCGTCGGCCCGGTGTAGGTGTTCGCGGCGGAGAGCGTCAGGACGCCGATCCCGGCTTTTGTCAGGCCGTTGGATCCGGCGATGGCGCCGTTGATCGTCAGCGCCCCAGACGCGTAGACCACTCCCTCGGCCGAGCCGAAATTGAGCGGCGCGTCGATGATCGACGTGGATGTGGTCGACAGCACGGCCCCGCTGGTAACGGTGAGCACGTCGCTCGCGGCACCGGACAGCGTCGTGGCGGCCCCGAAGCGCAGGGCGTTGACCGTCTGCCCCCCGGCGTTGACCGCCACCGTGCCACCGGCGTTGAGCGAGACATTCTCGTTGGCAGCAGCGGTCGCGAGGGTAGTGGCATAGCCGGTCGTGGTGTCGAGCGGGATCAGCCGCTGTGACGCGGCGTCCCAGGTCACGAACGACAGGCCGGTGCCGGTGGTGGTGTTGTTGACGGTGCTGTTGAGGATCCAGGGAACGATCGACGCGGTCGACGACGTGGCCGCGCCGCCGCCGCCGATCTGCGGCCCGGGAGCCGCGGTCACCAAGACGTTTGCCACGCCCGCGGCGGGTGCGGCGCCGCTCACGCCCCGGACGAACAGTGTCGCACGGTCCTCACGCGCGATGTCGGAAAACTGCAGGTTGGCCTGCTGGGCGGCGTTGGGCGACATCGTGATCGTCGTCGCCCCGCTCTTCAGGGCGAGCGTGCCGGCGGTTTCGTTGCTCACCGCCGCGGCGTTGCCCTGGTAGACGAGCGTTCCCCCGAACGACGCGATCGACCGCCCGTTGAGCCGATTGACGATGTTCGTGGTGCTGTTGGCGAGCGTGAACGTGCCGCCGTTTTCGATCGCGGCCGAGCCACCCAGCGCCGTCGTGGCGCTGAGCGTGAGCGAGCCATTGTCGACGCGCAGGCCGCCGGTGAATCCCGAGACGTTGCCGCTGAGCGTCGTGGCCGCAGTCGCGACCTGCACCGCCAACGTGCCGGCGCCGGTGAGCGTGCCGCTCAATGTCGAGGCGGCGAAATTGCGGATCGTGCCGCCGCCCGTGTTGACGACCACGGTTCGGGCACTGGTCAGCGCGTTGGTGGAGATCCCCAGCGTGCCGCCGTTGAACTCGAGCACGTTGGCGGTGTTGCCCAGCGCCGTGTTCTGGCCGGCGGCCGTCAGCCACAGCGCGCCCTCGTTGAGCCTCACGGTGCCCGTGAACGTGTTGGCACCGCTCAGGGCGGCGTTGCCACTTCCTGTCTTGACGAGGGGGCCGGTGCCCGAGATCACGGCCGAGATCCCGTTGACGGTGTTGAAGAACGAGGACGCCGACGAGATCTGTGACCGGACGCTGTCGATCGTCAGGCCACTGCCGCTCATGACGATCCCGCCCCCGCCGCTGCCGGCGATCGACACACTGAAGCCCTGCTCGTAGACGATCCGGCCCAACGTCCATGACGTGGTGTCGATCGTGCCGGTGATGTTGCCGATCTGGCCGAGGGCGTTGTTGAACGTCGCCGTCCCGCCGCCGTCGGGAATCGCGCCGCCGAGCCAGTTGGCCGACGAGCTCCAGTTGCCGGACAGCGGCGACGCCCATGTGCCGCTCACCTGGGCCGGAGCCTGCGACATCAGGGCGAGGCTGATCAGCGCGGCCAGACCACAGGCGCGCGAACTCGAGCAGGGCGCGAGGCGACGCAAAGGCATGAGCAGGCCTTTCAAGGACAGGGAAACGGGATGTGAACGGTGACACGAGGAGCCGGGGCAGACCGACGGCGACCACGACCGACCACCGGACCAGCCCACTGGCAAGGGTTGCGCAGGCATGGCACGGCGCGATCGGATGTGGCGCGGATGGCGTGCTTTCACCCAGGCCGGTCGCGCAGGCGCCGCGCGCCTGCGCATCCCGGCACTGC
>VGZO01000136.1 GCA_016872555.1 Planctomycetota bacterium | reverse complement strand
CGTAGTTGAGAAGGTGGCTCAAGTTGGTGATTGTGCTCACCAGACTAGAGGCAGTCGTTGCGCTATTTGCAGCGGCTGCCGCTGAGGTTGCTGCGTTTGCCGCCTGGGTAGGGGCATTGGTAATGGCAGCAATGTTTGTCGCGCACGTATTGACGTTGGCAATGCTGCCGCCCGTAGCGTTCACGTTGGCAATGCTGCCCGCCACCGTGTTGACGTTGGCAATGCTGCCTGCGGTAGTGTTGATGTTGGCAATCGAGCTAGCAATGGATGTAACGTCCGTTGCCCTTGGCACCAGGCGGTGGAACGTATAGGTGTGCAGGGTGGCAGTGGTCTCCACTAACACTCCGTACCCAGCTTCCAGAATCGTGCTGCCGCAGCCAGTAATGGTCACCACGTTGCCGCCAGAGCCACCAGCAATGGTCACCGTGCCACTAGCAGGCGTCCGGGTAGTGACTATTGCCTGGATGCTGATAATGGTGCCCGCACCGTCTGGGTTGTTGATGTCCGGGTTGGTGGCAGGGAAGCTGGTCTCGTTGGCAATCGGTACAAAACCGCCAACATCGTCCACCAGGTCAATGATCCTGGCGTCAATGGCAGCAGTAGTAGCAACAAAGCCGTCGCCACTGCTCCATGCCATCCCGCTGTTGATGGTTTCGCTGCTGTCCTGACGAAAGTACCGCAGGTCAGAGGCAGAGGTGGTGAAGAAACTGGTGTCGTTAACAGTTGCGCTCGGAACCTCAGCGTTGGTGACGACCGTGGCGCCAGTCAGTTTGCTTGAATCAACCGTATTTGCAGTGAGCTTCGCACCATCAATACCGCTTGCCACTTTGGCATTAGTAATGCTGGCGTCTGCCACCTTGGCGGTAGTGACTGCCGCATCAGCGATGTTGGCCGTCTGGCTTACAAAGGCGTCGGTATATGCCTTTGTTGCTGCGTCACTGGCGGCAACGGGTGCGCCGACGTTGGTGATGCGCTGGTTGCTGGCCGTTGGCAAGCCCGTGTTTGGGTCAATGCTGACGGCTTGCTTGGTGTTGTCGTCCAGCTCCTGCTCCAGGAACAGGTGCTGCAGGTTGCTGGTGTCCAGGTCACTGGCTACCAGCGTGGACCCATCGACAAAGTCGACCAGGGGGTTGTTAGCCGGGGTGAACCGGCGCACCTCCACCCTGACCCCGTTTGCTGGCGCAGAGGCCAGCAGCACCGTGGTGTTGTTGACGTAGGTGTACGCCGTGTCAACGAAGTTGACGAAGACCTTGACGTGCTCCTTTCTGATGTACTGAAAGGGGATCGCGTACTGGGTGGTAGCCCCGTTGCCGGTGTAGACGACGTAGGAGTAGGCCATCAGCGGTTCAGGTCAAGTAGTTCAAGATTGCCGCCAGCGTTGCCTCGGCTAGCCCCAGGTACACCGTACTGCCGGATGTAGTTAAGTTCATTCTGGCGACCCTTCAAGGCCTCTTGAGCTTCCAGTATTTCAGCGCCTTTTGGCGTGGTGTACAGGAACTCTTGCTTGGCCAGCTGCTTGAAGCGGGCAATCTCCGTTTGGATTAAGGCAGCACGATGGCTGACAAACTGCCCGGAAGGCGGGTCGATAGGCAGGGACTGGTAATCAGCCGTGCGGATCAGTGCATCGACTGCTTGGTGCCAGGTCCTACCGGCTGGATCTTTGACACGGCCAAAGATCTGCACGTACTGGTCCAGCTCTGACGGCGCCAGGTACAGCTCAGAGCCAAAGTCCGACGCCCTGGGCCCGGCAAACATCGTGCCTTTGCCGTGCATGCTGGCCATTTCCTGCTGCACAGGGTCAGCCAGTTGCTGGCCAACCTTGAACGCGCTGTAGACAGGCACGTACTGCATCAGCCCGGCCATCCACGGTGCGTTCTCAGCCAGGTCCTTGTTGCCAAACAGCGCTGGCATGACCACTGGTGGAGTACCAGGTGCCGACCAATCCCTTACAGGCGGCAGGTCATACGACATGCCCGGCAAAGCGTTTTTGATTTCTTGCCAGGTC
>VGZO01000135.1 GCA_016872555.1 Planctomycetota bacterium | reverse complement strand
GACCGACAGCCTGATGCTGATGGTGACGCCGCGGATCATCATCCAGGAAGAGGAGGAGGACAAGCTCCTCGGGAACAGCCGTCCCTGAGCCGCTCCCGATGAAGCCCTCCTGGATCACCGCCGGGGCTCTCGTCGGCTTCGCCGCCGTCGCCGCCGGCTCGTTCGGCGCCCACCTCCTCGAGACCCGCCTCGAGGAGACCGGCCAGGCTACCAATTGGGAGACCGCGGTCCGCTACGCCCTCGCGCACGCCCTGGCGCTCGTCGCCGTCGGCCTGCTCGCTCGACTGCCGCACTCCCCCGGCGCCCCGCTGTCGGCTGCGGGTTGGTGCTTTCTGCTCGGCACCGCGATCTTCAGCGGCTGCCTGGGCGTGCTCGCTCTCTCGGGCCTGCGCTGGCTCGGCGCGATCGTGCCGATCGGCGGCCTCCTCATGCTGGCCGGCTGGCTGGCATTGGCGATCGCCGGCCTCACGCGCGGCGACTGACGGCTGCCGGCCCGTGGGCCGCCCGGCGCCCGCGCGGCGATCTGGCCACGGGCTGATTCAGGACGCGGCCGGATAGAAGACGCGCCGCGTGTTGCGCACCAGGACGTCGAGGCCGAGGTCGACCGCCGCGTCCTCACTCCAGCCGCGCTCCCCCACGAAGCGCCGCGCCAGCACGCGGGCGAGCACACGCCTGAACATCGCGAATTTCGGGTAGCCGAACTCGAGCTTGTACATGTCGCTGTAGTAGCCGAGGAGCTTCGTCCGCGGCACCGCCTCGAGCCGCTGCTCGAGGTCGCGTTCGATCACGGCCGGGGTGTTGGCATACCACCAGTGGCCGAACGGGAAGACGTTGGGAAAGATCCAGGAAAAGGCGACCAGTTCGTGGTTGAGCGGGTGCGACAGCACCGACACCGGGAAGGGGACGCGCGGGAAGGCGTTGAACAGCGGCGCGTAGTCGGCCAACGACAGCCGCCCGTCGAGCAGGTCCTGCCCCTGGTACACGCCGCCGGGGTACACGGCCCGGCGGACGCCGATCATCAGGTCGAACGGGAGCCCGACGGCGTCGCAGCATTCGGCGACGCGCCAGAACAGGTCGGCGGCGAGGATCGCGCGGTCCGCCGCCGGCGCTAACGGCCCTTCGCGCCGGACGACCGCGAGGGCGCGCTCGGCGGCCGTTGCGTCCGGGGCACCGGGGCGGAAGTCGGGGGGCAGCGAGATCGCCGCCGCGCGGGCCCCGCGGCGCACGAAGCGCTCGGCGAGGGCCCCGAGCGCCCGATGGACGCCGTCCCGGTCGCCGACCGCCGTGGCGCTGGCGCGCTCGAGGCGGTCGAGCACGCCCGGCTTGCCGGTGTGGAACACCAGCTCGTCGACGCGCAGGCAGGGGACGTAGGTCGCGGTGTCGAACCCCGCAAGCGGGTCGTCGAAGTCGTTGGTGAGGAACACCGCGTCCATCCGGTTGGTCGCCAGCACGCGTGCTTCCCAGTCGGGAGCCGCCGTCGCCGTGGCGACGCGGTCGGCGAGCCGCCGCCAGTTCGACCGGTCGAGGACCGGCTCGTCGAACCCGAACAGATCGCGCGCGATCTCCATCAACCAGGCGTGCTGGATCGTGTTGGAGAGCGGGGCGAGCCCCGCCACGAGGCGTTCGACACGCGGCTCGGCCGACAGCCCTTCCCCCTCGATCTCCCCCCGGGGCACACCGGCCGAATGGACCAGTTCGGTGTAGTAGTGGTAGCCGAGGATGTCGGCCAGCGACCGCGCCGCGGGGGCGTGCGGGTCGATGTGGGAGTGGGGATCGACGAACGTCGCGACCGCGAGGCGGTCGAGGATCGCGGCGGCGACTGGATCGCTCATCGGCGCGGCAGGCGACGCGGTCAGCGCCCCCCTCCAGCGGCCTCCCGCTCCTCCTGGGCATCGCGCTGGTCGAGCGCGTCGTCGGTTTCGCTCGCGCGGTCCTCCATCTGCTGGTCGCGCTGGTCAAAGACGTCGTCGCGCTCGGAATTGCCGCGCTCGCGCAGTTGGTCGCGCTGGTCGAGGCGGTCGTCAGTCATCGGCCCGTCGTCGCCGAACGGATCGGCCGGGTCGGCCCGGCGCCG
>VGZO01000134.1 GCA_016872555.1 Planctomycetota bacterium | reverse complement strand
TCCTGGCGACCGTGGGCGCTCGGCAGGCGCGCGAGCTGCGGAAACCGCTCGTATGCCGGCAGGCGGTGCGCTGGCGCGTCGCGCCTGCGCCTTCCCGTCATCCCAGGGACCCGCGAAGCCCCTCCGCCGTCGCCCTCGCATCGGCCCGTCGCCCCGTGCTGCGGGTCGATGCGAGGGCATAGGCGCGAGGGGCGTCCCCCTCTGCAGAGCCCGAGCCGAGGCTCCTCTCGCCCGTGCCAGACGACAGCGAGCAGCGAGGCGCGTCCCCCTCTGCAGAGCCCGAGCCGAGGCTCCTCTCGCCCGTGCCAGACGACAGCGAGCAGCGAGGCGCGTCCCCCTCTGCAGAGCCCGAGCCGAGGCTCCTCTCGCCCGTGCCAGACGACAGCGAGCAGCGTGGCGCGTCCCCCTCTGCAGAGCCCGAGCCGAGGCTGCCCTTCAGTCAACAGCCCGGGGACACCGGTAAACGACCCTCCCACGCCAGTGTCCAGACCGCAGACCGGTAGACTCCCGCCATGGCACTTTCGGGCGAAGCACGGTCACTCGCGGCGATTCTCGCCGCCGTCGTCGTCCTCTGGATCAGCGAGGCCTTGCCGCTGCCGGTCACGGCGCTGCTCGGTGCCGTCGCCTGCGTCGTCGCGGGTGTCGCCCCGGCCGAGAAGGTGTTTCAGCCGTTCGCCGACCCGGTGGTGTTCCTGTTCATCGGCTCGTTCATGCTCGCCGAGGCGATCCGCGTCCACGGCCTCGATCGCCGGCTCGCCTACGGCGTGCTCGGCCTGCCGTGGGTCGGGGAACGTCCGCGGCGCGTGCTGGCCGCGGTGGCGCTGGTGTCGGCGCTGGTCAGCGCTTTCATCTCCAACACCGCGACGACGGCGATGATGGTGGCGATCGTCGGCGGGATGCTCACGGCGATCGAGGACGCCGCCGCCCGTGAGGCCGATCGCGGTGGCCCCCGCCTCGAACCGGCGTTCGCGACCGGCCTGCTCCTGTGCGTCGCCTTCTCCGCATCGATCGGCGGCCTGGCGACGCCGATCGGCACCCCCCCCAACCTCATCGGCCAGGCGTTCATCCGCGACACGCTCGCGGTCGACCTGTCGTTTCCCGCCTGGTGCAGCCGCGGAATCCCCCTGGCGGCGGTGCTCACGTGCTGCGCCGTCCTCGTCCTCGCCTGGCTGTTCCCCGCGGGCGTCGACCGTCTGCCGGGGGTCGCCACGCTCGTCGCCGCCGAGCGCCGGGCGCTCGGACCCTGGTCGACCGGTCAGCGGTCGGCCGCCGTGGCGTTCGCGGTGACCGTCGCCCTGTGGGTCGTTCCGGGTGCGCTGTCACTCGCGCTGGGCCGTGGCGCTCCGGCCGCGCGGTGGCTGGAGACCCACTGCCCGGAAGGAGTCGCGGCCCTGATCGGAGCACTGGCGCTGTTCATCCTCCCGGGTGGCCGCGGGCGGCGCGCCCTCACCTGGGAGGAGGCGGCGCGGATCGACTGGGGGATCATCCTCCTGTATGGCGGCGGGATGGCGCTGGGGAAGCTGTCGTTCTCCACCGGCCTGGCCGACGCGATCGGCCGCGGCCTCACCGGCTGGCTGCCGGCCGGCACCGGCGGCGCGGTGCTGGTGGCCGCGGCGGCGCTGGTCGCCGTCGTGACCAGCGAATTCACGAGCAACACCGCCGCGGTCAACATGGTGGTGCCGGTGGCGATCACGCTGGCGCGGTCGGCCGGCGGCGACCCGCTCGCCGCCGCGCTGGCGGCCACGTTCGCCGCCAGCCTCGGCTTCATGCTCCCGGTGAGCACCCCGTGCAACGCGATCGTCTACGGCACCGGCCGCGTGCCGCTCCGCTCGATGCTCGCGGCGGGCGTGGTCCTCGATGTCGTCGGCGTGGTGATCGTGACGGCGGCGCTGGTACTCGCCGGCCCACCGCGCTGACTTTCAGTGGACAAAGCCCTCCATGGCCTTTGTCCACTTGGGCGACCGCGGGAGACGCCAAGGGTCTCCCGGGTCGCCGGCGGCCGCAGCCTGCGGCCGAGCCAGCTTTCAGTGGACAAAGCCCTCCATGGCCCCATCCGGCCGCGGGACGGCCGGCTCAGTTTGTCCACT
>VGZO01000133.1 GCA_016872555.1 Planctomycetota bacterium | reverse complement strand
ACCGTCCCGCGGCGGAACCGGATCTTCGGCACCTTCCGCCCCTCACCGGTCCAGTACAGGGCAGCCGGCGACGCCGCTCGGAGATGCGGCACGACCTCGATCGACTTGCCGACGTGCCACCCGTGGTTCCCGCGTCGTCGAGCCTTCTCGACCAGGGCCGGATCGAGCGTCCTCTCGTACTTCTGCTCGTCGTCCTTCAGCACCACCGGCTCGACGATCTGCGGATCGTCCGCCATCACGCACAGCGTGCAGACGATCCGGGCGACCGCCTGCACGATCTCCATCGGGTAGATCAGCCCCAACTCGGTACTCGGGTGGGCGGGGATCTTTTCGAACGACCACTCGATCGAATGCCCCTCGACGCACACCAGGTGCTTGTACATCAGCCGCCGCAGCACACCGGGACCGTCGGCCGCCACCGGCTGCCCGAGCATGTCCTCCCCGGCGTCGATCCAGAACGTCAGCCCACGCACGGTCTCTGGTGGCGCTTCACCCTCCCGGACCAGCACGGCCGGTGCACCGGGACGGGTGTCATGGGCCAGCCGCGAGTTTTCGCAGAGGACCGTCCTGACGCTCCACGTGTGCCCTCCATGCTCCCACTGCAGCGGGTTACCCGTCTTCGGGAACCGGAGCAGGAGCCGGTCGAGCGGCAGCGTGAATAGCGACGCGTCGGCGTCGAGCTTCAATCGCGACAGGGCGGGGAGCAGGCTCGGCCAGAGGTTGTAGTAGGGGCGGCCGGCGAGCGACCAGTCGCGTTCCAGGTTCAACAGCGACGGCGTGAACGGGTCCACTTCCTCCAGCCGCCGGCCCGTCGACGCCAGCGTCCGCGAGGCGATCTGCGACAGGTACCAGGCGTAGAACGGCCCCACCTCCACCGCCTTCACCTCGCGGCGCAGCTCGGGTTGGGACTTGGCCCACTGGTGGTGCGTGAAGTAGTCCCAAAACTGCATGGTGGGGCTTGGTCTGAGGGTGCCGCACAGGTCAAACGCCCGATTCTGGCCGGAAAACGGGTCCCGGCCAACTTCCCACCCTGCTTGGATTTTTCCGAAATCGGGACCAAGGCTGTCCACCTCGTCTGCTTCACTGTCCAGATCCGGGAGCAGTTTCCCGGGACCTGGAGACGCGACGATGGACGGCGACTGGCACTACGCCCGTAACGGCAGCCGATATGGACCAGTTCCTCGGGAGCGGCTCAAGAAGCTCGTTACCGACGGCTGGCTCCAACCCGACGACCTGGTATGGACCGCGGGCATGAAGCAGTGGGTCCGGGCCGGCGATCAGGACTGGCTCTTCGGCCCCCGGCTGCCGCGCCAACTTCACGAGGTCCTTTCGCCGCTGGCCGTCGGCCAACCGACCCCCAAGCCCAAGTCTTCCCCCTCCAAGAAGCCGAACCCGGCACCCGCTTCCCCGCTCATCGACTGGGACAACATCGCTCCCCGGCATCTCGTCGCCGCGTTCGGTGCGTTCATCACGCTGCTGGGATTGGCGTTCACGATCATCGCCCACACGTCGTTCTCGCTGGCGTTCACCGTCGCCGGAATGGTCCTCGTGATCGCCGGGCTGTCGGTCGAGTTCGCTCAGCTGTTCCAGGAAGCCATCGGCAACAGCCGCTCGGCTCTCGCCCGCCGCCGCAAGCTCCCCGACCGCTTCGAGGGACCCAAGCCAGCGGATCGCGAGGCTGAGCCGTTACCAACCGTGAAGCCGGCTGCTGCCGAGCCGACGCCGGCCGCCAGCCCGGTCGCGGTACCGTCGGGGGGAAGCGTCACGATCATCAACCAGATGCCGGTGCAACGATGGAGCCCGGGGGTGGCCGCCGTCCTGACGTTCTTCATCCCGGGCCTCGGCCAGATCTATAAGGGCCAGGTGATCAACGGCATCGTGTGGTTCTTCCTCGTGACGATGGGTTACGCCGCCCTCATCCTCCCCGGGCTGATCCTTCACTTCTTCTGCATCATCGGGGCGCTCAGTGGCAACCCTTGGACCGAGAGCAAGACGACCGTCGTGCGGCAGTAGCGCGGCAGGGGGGAAACGCCCCCAGAGGTGCAGAGACGGGAGCGATCCGCCATGCTTGTCCCCGCCGATCACGTGCTGGAA
>VGZO01000132.1 GCA_016872555.1 Planctomycetota bacterium | reverse complement strand
ACGGCAGGCTCCGAGAGCTCGCCGCACTCGGCCTCGGCCTCGGGACCACCGCCTTCGGTGGCCCAGCAGCCCACATCGCGTTGATGGAACGGGAGGTCGTCGGACGCCGGCAGTGGCTCACCCGCGAGCACTTCCTCGACCTCGTGAGCGCGTCGGCGATGATCCCGGGGCCGAATTCCACCGAGCTTGCGATGCACATCGGCTATCGGCGCGCCGGATGGCGCGGGCTGATCGTCACCGGGCTGAGCTTCATCCTCCCCGCGATGGTGATCACCTTGGGACTCGCGTGGGTCTATCTCCGCGCCGGGGCGCTGCCGGCGGTCGGCGGGATCCTCGCGGGGATCAAGCCCGTGGTCCTCGCCGTGGTGCTCCACGCCCTCTGGGGGCTCGGTGTGACGGCGATCCGCTCGGCGATGACGGCCGCGGTCGCAGTGGCCGCACTCGTCGCCACCTGGCTCGGTGTGCACGAGCTGACCATCCTCGCCGTCGCGGCCCTCGTGACGTGGACCGATCGACGCGTGATCGCCGGCGGCGACCCGCTCGCACATCTCTCAGGGGCGATGGTGCCGTTCGCCATCGGCGGTTCCAGCGATGCCCTTCCGACCTTGGGAGGGATCCTCGCCGTCTTCGCGAAGGCCGGCGCCTTCCTCTTCGGGAGCGGCTATGTGCTCCTCGCCTTCCTCCGCACCGATCTCGTCGAGCGGCTCGGCTGGCTCACCGAGTCGCAACTCCTCGACGCGATCGCCGCGGGCCAGATGACGCCCGGCCCCGTGTTCACGACGGCGACCTTCATCGGATATCTGCTGGCGGGGTACGCGGGGGCGGTGGTCGCGACGGTGGGGATCTTCCTTCCGGCGTTCGTCTTCGTCGCGCTCACCGCGCCTGTGCTCGAGCGATATATGGCGCACCCCGATGTGCGGGCCGCCCTGCGCGGGTTGAATGCGGCCTCCCTCGCACTCATGATCGCGGTGAGTCTCCCGCTCGGGCGCGCCGCGCTCGGCACGCCAGGGCTCGGCGTGCCCCTCACCCTCCTCGCCCTCGTGGCGATCGTCCGCTGGCGCGTGAACGCCGGCTGGCTCGTGCTGAGTGGCGGCGCGATCGGCTGGCTAGCTTCCATCGCATGACCACGCCCATCGCCTTCCTTGGCACCGGACTCCTCGGCGCCGGCTTCGTCGAGGCCGCGCTCGGGCGCGGCGAGTCGGTCCATGTCTGGAATCGTACCCGCACCAAGGCCGAGCCACTCGCCGCGCTCGGCGCGACCGTCTGCGATACGCCGGCCGAGGCCGTGCGTGGCGTGAGCCGTGTGCATCTCGTCCTCCAGGATGACGCCTCGGTCGATGCGGTGATCGAGGCAGTGCGCCCCGGCCTCGGCGCCGATGTGACGATCGTCGATCACACCACGACGCGTCCCGACCTCACCGCCTCTCGCGCCGCGCGACTCTCCGCCGCCGGTGTGCGATATCTCCACTGCCCCGTCTTCATCGGACCCCCCGGGGCACGGAAGGCCGAAGGGGTCATGCTCGCCTGCGGCCCACGCGCGTGGTTCGACGCTGTTCACCCGGCCCTCGCACGGCAGGCCTCACGGATCGAGTACCTCGGCGAGCGCCCTGACATCGCCGCCGCGTTCAAGCTCGCAGGGAACGCCCTGCTCCTCGGCATCACCGGGCTCGTCTCCGATACCGTGACGGTGCTCGATCGCGCCGGTGTGCCCGGGGCGGATATCGCCAAACTGCTCGAGTATCTCAACCCGAGCCATGTGGTGGCCGCGCGCGCCAAGCGGATGACAAACAGGGATTTCGCCCCGAGCTTCGAGCTCGCGATGGCGCGGAAGGATCTCCGACTGATGCAGGAGTCGGTGGGTGACGCGCCGTTGATGGTGATCCCCGGGATGGCCGCGCGGATGGATGCGCTCCTCGCCGAGGGGCTGGGGCATCAGGACTTCGGGGTGATCGGACGCGACGCCGTGCGGTGAGCCCCACGGGGCATCACCACCGCCCGACGATCCGTCCGAGGATCAATCGCGCGTAGGTCCGTCGAGCCTTCAGGGTGCCGAGGTGAATGGAATCACCCGCCATCCCCGGGACCTTCCCCGAGGCGACGAGCCCGTGCCAATCGAG
>VGZO01000131.1 GCA_016872555.1 Planctomycetota bacterium | reverse complement strand
ACCGGGAGCCCCGAGCGGAGGTAATAGGTGCCGTTGTCGTCGTTGGCGTCGGCGTTGCCGGCGTTCGACCCATTGTAGAAGACCTGGGCGAAGAACTTCTTGTGGCGGAAGCGCTGCTGGACGTTGAGGTAGCTCCAGTTCTTCACCTGCGCCGCGCCGAAGGTGCCGGTGATCTCGAGGGCGCTGGCGACGTTCGAGTAGCCGACCGTCGTGATCGCCTCGGTGTTCTCGCTCGGACGGTAGTCGATCCGCGCCTCGCCGGAGTACTTCTCGAGTCCGTAGTCACGGAACTTGGCGACGCCGCTGCGCGACGCCGGGACGCCCGGGTTCACCGCACCGGTCGCGGTGCGGCCCCAGACGGCGTAGTTCGCACGCGCCTGCGGGGTCGCGTTCGGGCCCGCGTCGATCTCGTTCGGGTCGGTGTATTCCCAGTCCTGTGCGGTGAAATACTCGCCGGAGAACTTGTAGCCCCACTTCTCGCCGAGCGTGCCGGCATGCCGGAGCCCGACGCGGGCGAGCGAGCGCTCCCCACCGTCGAGGGTGATCTGGCTCCCCTTGGAGGTGAACGGGGACTTGGTGATCACGTGGAGGACGCCGGCGCCGGAGTTCGGGCCGTAGAGCGCCGAGGCCGGACCCTGCAGGACCTCGATGCGATCGATGTCGTCACCGGTGCCGGTGAAGAGGAAGGGGACATTCACGCGGAGCGACGGGACGCCGGCGAACCGGTAGTCCTGCAGCATCAGCATGGAGGTCGAGAAGGCGTTGTTGAAGCCGCGTGAGACGATGTTGGCCTGCACGATGCCGCCGTTCGAGATCGAGACGCCCGGGACCGCCTTGATGTGGTCCACGATCGTGGCGGCGGGCCGCTCGGCGATTTGCTCCGAGGTCACGACCGAGATCGCGTTCGGCGAGTCGAGGATCTTCTCCGGCTCGGCGCCGCGGGTGCCCGTCGTCACGACCTGGTTCAGCAGGGCCGCGAGCTCCGACATCGAGACGTTCACCGTGGTCGTGGCGTTGGCCGCGACGCGGATCCCCTCGACCCGCTTCTGCGAGAAGCCGATGCGGGAGACGACGACGGCGTAGGTCCCAGCCGGCACGTTGCCGACCCGGTAGCTACCGTCTTCGCTGGTCGAGCCCACCGCCACCCGGGTCGCCCCGGTGACGATCTGTACCTGGGCGCCCGGGACCGGGGTCGTGCCCCCTTCCTGGGTGACCCGGCCGGCCACGGTGCCAGTCTGCGCCTGAGCGGTACCGACCGCCGTGACGAGACCGAGCAGGGCGAGCGCCGAGCTGAGGAAACGAATTCGCATACAGAGAAGACCTCGGTGAACGTGATGAAGGCCCCCGGGAGGCCCGGGAACCGCGAGTTAACATCCCACACCTAGGGGGTCGTCGTCAATAGTAGAGAGATGTCAGCCGAACCCTGACGAGTAGGGAAGGGGGGCAGTAACCAGGTGACGGTGAACAGGGGTCAGGGAACCTGTCCCCTGACCCCTCTCACCTGATCCCTGCCACTTTATGCCCCTGGATGGAGAGCCGCCACTTCGGATGCGCCAAGCAGTAGGCCACCGCCGCCGCGGTGTTCGCCGCGAGGTCGGGGCCGTCCATCGGCTGTAATAGGAAGTGCCGGAACCCGAGCCCCTCGAACCGCTCCGGCATCGCCTCCGCCTGTGGGAAGACGAGCTTGAGCTCGTCCCCGGTGATCGCGACCAGCGGGGCGTCCGCCTTGGGGCTCACACAGACCCAGTCGATCCCCGCCGGCACCGGTTGGGTCCCGTTGGTCTCGACCGCGACCTCGAACCCCTTGGCCTGCAGGGCCGCCACCGCTGTCCCATCCAATTGGAGGAGGGGCTCCCCCCCGGTGCAGACCACCAGGCGCTTCCCTTGGGCCCCGGCCGCTCCCGTCGGCCACCGCGACGCGACCGCCTCGGCCAACGCCTCCGCCGTCGCGAACTTGCCGCCGTCCGGCCCCACCCCCACGAAGTCGGTATCGCAGAAGCGGCAGGTCGCCGTCGCCCGATCCGCCTCGCGCCCCGTCCAGAGATTACACCCCGAGAACCGACAGAAGACCGCCGGTCGCCCCGCCTGGATCCCCTCCCCCTGCAGGGTATAGAAGATCTCCTTGACGGTGTACGTCACGCCGGCCG
>VGZO01000130.1 GCA_016872555.1 Planctomycetota bacterium | reverse complement strand
GATTGACGGCAGCCGAGGCCGTGCGGGAGCGTTGATGCATGTTCCCGATCCTGACGGCCCGACGCCTCGCCCGTGCCCCCGCCGCCGCCCTCGCGCTGGGTCTCGCAGGCGGCCTGCCGACCCACGGGGCCGCCGACTGGCCGCAGTGGCGCGGGCCCACCCGCACCGGGCACCCATCGGCCGAGGAAGCCCCGCTGATCGCCCTGCCCGACTCGCCCAAGGTCGTCTGGTCGGTCGCCGCCGGACCGGGTTACGCCTCGCCCGTCGTGGCCGGGGACCTGGTCTTCGCGGCCGAGGCCCAGGAGGGCAAGGAGGTGGTGCGCGCGCTGGACGCAGCCACGGGTACCGAGCGGTGGAAGGCCGTGGTGGACGACACCTTCACCGACTCGCAAGGTCTGGCCGCGCCGCGCTGCACGCCCGTGGTGTCCGAGGGGCGGGTCTTCGCCCAGTCATGCCGCGGACGCCTGGCCTGTTTCCGAGCCTCCGATGGAAAGGCGCTGTGGACGGTCGACTACACGAAGGACTTCGGGGCGGTCTTCGTGGGCGAGAAGGGCAACAGCCAGGGGGCCATGCGCCACGGCAACAACGGGTCGCCCTGGGTGGAACCGGGCTGGTTGTGGGCGTCGGCGGGATCCACCCACGGCGCGGGCCTGGTCGCCTTGGATCCGGCCACCGGAAAGGTCCGCTGGAAGTCGGGCAACGAGGTCGCCGGCTACGCCGCGCCGATGGTGGGGACCCTCGGCGGAGTGCGACAGGTGGTGGACTTCATGGCCGAGGCGGCCGTGGGTTTCGAGGCCCAGACCGGCCGTGTCCTGTGGCGACATCCGCTCAAGACGGCCTTCTCGCGGCACGTCATGACCCCGTTGCTCCTGGCCGACCGGGTCATCCTCGGGTCGCACCAGACGGGTCTGCTGTGCCTGCAGGTCCGCCGTGAGGGCGACCGGTGGTCGGTGTCCGAGGCCTGGAACTCCAAGGAGGCCGCCCCCAACTTCTCATGCCCGATCGTGGTGGGCGACCGCATCGTGGGCCTGGGACCGCAGCGCGAGGTCGTGTGCATCGGGCGCGACGACGGCACGGTGCGCTGGACGCAGACGGGCTGGATCACCAGCGCCGCCGACAAGGCCCACGCGGGCTTCATCGCCGCCGGGGACGCGCGCGTGCTGATGCTCACCGACGGGGGCGAACTGCTGCTCTTCGACACCGGAGGCGCGGCCGCGCGGGAACTGGGCCGGGCGCAGGTGGCGGGAGTGAACTGGTGCAATCCGGCGCTCGCCGGCGGGCGCCTGTACCTGCGCGACGGGTTGCGGGACACGGGGCGCTGGAAGTGCCTCGACCTGGGGCGGAAATGACGAAACGGCCGGCCGCCAAGCCCACGCCGACCTGCGGATTCAAGGCCCGGAACCACCCCCGGATGGCCTCTTGCCGAAGCCCTCCGTCCGCCTATCCTCGCCAAATCGGTTTCGATCCCGCTCCCGCTTGGCCATGAAGATCCACCGTGTCCTGAAGGGGTTCCTGAAGGGGTTCCTGATTCTGCTTCTGCTCGCCACTCCGTCCCTGGATATCCTGCGGGCGCAGGCGCCTAGGCCCGGCGCTCCGGCGATCTTCTTCACGGCACCGGCCTCCGGCACCCGATGGCCGATGGCCCCGCTGACCCTCGAGGCCGTGGCGGTGGACCCCCAGGGCGGGCCGATCACCGTGGTCGAGTTCCTCGCCGACGGCGAGGTGGTGGCGAGATCGGACCGGAGTGGCGACCTGTTCGCGACGGTGATCGGCCTCAAGGTGCCGCACCGGGTCGTCTGGGAAAAACCCACCCCGGGCATCCGGGTGCTCGCGGCACGGGGACTCCGGGGCGGACTTACGGTGGCCCAGTCGGAACCGATCCGGGTCGTGATCGGCGACCCAACCCCGCCCGTCGTCCCGCCCGTCGTCCCGCCCGTAGACCCGCCCGTCATCCCCATCATCCCGCCCAATCCTCCCGCGGGCGGCGACGCCACCGTGACCCTCACCGCCCTCGACCCGGTGGCCGTCGAGTCCAATCCGGGCGACCTGATGACGGTGGAATTCCGCCGCACGGGCGACCTCTCCCGGCCGCTGCGGGTCTACTTCAAGGCCGGGGGGTCCGCCGATTGGACCACCGATGTGGCGGTCGTGGCCGGCGGCCTGAAGCCCGAGTCGGTCGACGACCCATCCCTCGGGCCCTGGCTTCGCAGCGTGGTCATCCCGGCCGGAACCGCGGTGGCCAAGCTGGCGCTTGCGC
>VGZO01000129.1 GCA_016872555.1 Planctomycetota bacterium | reverse complement strand
CACCGCGGGGAGCTTGTGCCCGGGGGTTGCCGGTCGAGATGCCGACAGCCGCGGCGTCAGTCGAGCGGTTCGGAGCGGAACGCCGCGCCGAGGTAGCGGAAGGCGCGGCTGGCGTCGAGCGCGTGCCGCGAGACCTCCGCGGCGGGGTCGTCGTCCTCGAGGGCGTGCTCGAGCTCCTCGAGGCGGTCCTGGTAGAGGCGCGACTTGGCGCGGTGGTAGTCGCTGACGCGGCTGTGACGGAGGTAGGCGCCGACCACGAGGCGCCGGTTCCAGCCCTCGCAGACCGGGATCCAGTCGGCCGCTCGTTTCGTGTCGCCGCTGATGGCGCTGGTCACCGCCTCGACGTTGGCCGCGGAGAGCTCCTCGAGCGCGACCTCCGGCGGCGGGTAGTAGGCGTAGCAGCCGACGACACTGGCGGCGACGATCCCCCCCAGGCAGGCCAGCGCCAGCACCGGCGCGGGCAGGACGATGTCGTACCGGCCGACGCCGGTGTCCTTCTCCGGGGCGTGCAGCAGCCAGGCGTCGACGCGCCCGGCGGGATCGCAGCGCCGCAGGGCCGCGCCGGCGAGCATGAGCACGCCGAGCAATCCCGCGCCGATCCATTCGTGGGGCAGCGTCTCCATCCGGATCCGGTGGAGGATGTCGGCGGCGAAGCCCCCCGCCGGTGCCGCACCGGCGCCGTACGGGGCGCAGAACCTGTCGAACGCATGGGTGTGGCCGGCATCCTCGGCGTCCGCAGGATAGAGCGGCCTTTCGATCCCGTAGGAGATCGCCAGCACCACCGCGACCATCAACACGATCCACACCGCGAGTTTGCGCCAGCCGTAGGTCAGCCACATCCAGGCGACGAGGCCGAGGTTCATGCCGGCGCCGAACGAGAGCAGCACGAAGGCGGCGCCGATCGAGTTGCCGTGCTGGAACATCGACCCGAGCTGCCCCATCACCGTCATCGGCGTGGCGTAGGCCGGCAGGGCAACGGCCGTCATCACCAGCGGCGCCGCCCGGTTGTCGTGGCCGAGGACGTTCTGCAGCGTGCCCGGCGGGAGCAGGGCCGCCAGGATCCCGACGCCGAGCAGGCCGACGCCGATGAGTGCCGCCGTGCCGCTGACCGCCTCGCGGGCCATCGCCACGGCGATCGCCAGCATCCGCTTCGCTCCCGGGGGCGGTGCGGGAGGCTCGACGACGGGCAGTTCGGTGCCGGGAAACAGCCTGTCGAACAGCCCCCCGGAGAGCATCACGACGACCAGCGAGCAGGCGGCGAACGCCATGATCGACAGCGGCTTGGAGAGTGTCAGCCCGTAGAGGATCGAGAGCGGATCGAACAGCGGGCTCGACAGCGCGAACGCGAAGATCGTCCCCACGGCGATGCCGCTGGCGCGCAGCTGCCGGCAGACGGGGATCACCCCCAGCGAGCAGCCGGGGAGGATCATCCCGATCAGCCACGACTGGACCAGGGACGACAGCGAGTTGGAGCCGAACAGGCGCCGCGTGTGGACGCGGCCGAGCAGCTTGTCGAGGACCGCGGCGATGCACAGCCCGGTGAGGATGAACGGCGCCCCCTGGAGGAGCGCCTGGATCATCCGCAGGACGATGCTCCAGAGGAGTGCCATGGCCTACGGTTCCTCGGCGCCGGGCGCGGCCGGGAGCGTGGCCACGATCGCCGCGAGCCGGTCGGCGGTCGCGGCAAGGTCGGCGGCGACCTCGGCGGCGGTCGCGCCGGGGTCGCCGAGACGGGCACTGCCCCGCGCGGCGAGGGCGGCGACCTCGTCCCAGGCCGCACGGTTCAGTTCGGTGTCGGCGGCGAGCTGCGGCAGCCAGCGGAGGATGTCGGCGAGCTCGTTCCGCGCCGCGGCGGCCTCCGTCCCGGCGAGGCGCTCGGTGCGCGATCGGATCGCGGGACCGGCGCCGGCGAGCGTGCCGGGGTGGTGGGAGGGGCGCTGGTGCGCGTGGTCGCCGCCGATCGTCGTCGGCGCGGGGCGCGAGCAGGCTGGAAGGAGCGTGCCGGCCAGCGCCGCCAGCAACGTCCAAGACCAGTTGCGGCAGCGGCTCATGGCAGGCTTCAGCGTCGTCGCCTGCGGTGCGGAAGCGACGGCCGCTCCCGATTGCAAGCGCAAAGCAATTGCAGCAATTCTACCGGCGAATCGGGTGGCCGCCACTGCCGGGAACGACGGTTCAGCCCTGCCGGCGTGCCCGCGACCGACTCCGGCAGCGCCGCACCACGAGGGCCGCCATGCCGACCGCCGCCAGGGCCCACATCGTGGGTTCCG
>VGZO01000128.1 GCA_016872555.1 Planctomycetota bacterium | reverse complement strand
CGCTCATCACCTCCATGTAGTGCCGCCACCCGTACCGGCGCTCCCCCGGCTCGTCGATGGCGAGGATCCCCTGGTCCTCGAACAGGATTCGCTCGGCGAGCATGTGGTCGATGACCCGCTCGGGGGCTTCGGGCGGCTGGACCGCGAACCCGGGCATCCGCCCGACCCAGTCGCGCCATGCCGACCGGCCCAGGCCCTGCTCCTGGAGCACGAGCGTGAGGAGCTGCTGCGCGAACAGGTGAAACGGCTCGGCAGGGGGAACGACCGGCTCGACGAATCCGTCGCGCCACAGATCGACCAGTGCCGCTGCCTGGACGAGCGCGGTCGGTGTGGTGGCGAGAAACAGACAATTTCGCGTCGTGCCCGCGCGACGCCCGGTACGACCCATCCGCTGGAGAAAGCCCGCCACGCGGCCGGGAGAGTCGATCTGGATCACCCGGTCGAGATCGCCGACATCGATGCCGAGCTCGAGGACGCTCGTGGCGACGATGACGCAGTTTTCCCGGTTGGCAAAGGCATCTTCAGCCGCGCGGCGCTCGGAGACGGAGAGCGAGCTGTGGGTGACGAACGTCGTCGTCCCGAGGCGCTCGAGCTCGGTGCCGATCGCCTCGGCCCGGGCCCGGCTCTCGCAGAACACGAGTCGTTTCTCGCCGCGATGGAGCCGGGAGATGACCGTGGCAGCATTTTCGATCGAGCCGACGAAGTCGATCGCCACGTCGGCTGCGGCGGCGGGAGCGGCCGTCGCGGGGGCATACACGCCCCGCGGGCCGTCGCAGGAGCCGGCGAGCCAGTCGCAGAGGGCTTGTGGATTGCCGACCGTCGCCGACAGGCCGATCCGCTGCACCGGGTGGCCGGCGAGCTTCGTGACCCGGTCGAGCACCGCGAGCAGGTGCCAGCCGCGATCGTCGCCGGCGAAGGCATGGATCTCGTCGATGATCACCGCGCGCAGGTCGCCAAACAGGATCTCCTCGTCGACCCGCGACGAGACGAGCATCACTTCGAGCGACTCTGGCGTCGTGAGAAGCACGTCGGGAGGGTCTTGGACGATTCGCCGGCGGCTGGTCGCCGACGTGTCGCCGTGGCGGAGGGCCGCGCGGCGGCCGAGGAGCTCGCAATAGCGGGACAGGCGCGTCTCGAGGTTGTTGAGGAGGGCCTTGATCGGACAGACATAGAGGACCGAGAGGCCGCGCCAGTCCTCGGTGAGCATCCGTGACAGGATCGGAAACGCCGCTGCCTCGGTCTTGCCGCCGGCGGTCGGGGCGAGAACGATCTGGTGCTCGCCGGCAAGCAGCCGGGGGATGACCGCGTCTTGGAACGGCCGTAGGCTACGCCATCCCAGTGAATTGACGACATGGTGCCGGACTGCCGGGTGCAGCAGTTCGAAGTTGCTCATCCGATGTCGAGCTCGATCTCGTCGAGCCCCTTCGCTCCGCTCGCCTGCCGCTCCACGGGTGTCATCTCCGTCTCGCTGACCGTGAGCGAGTAGTCGCGGGCCGGGTCGAAGTCGGGGTGGAGGTCGACGCGGTCGAGGACGTCGGCCACGAGTTTCTTGAGGAAGATCCGGGGCGCGATGCCGACCTTTCCGCCGAGCTTGCCGGCCACGGCCTCCGCCAAGCGGCGGACGAGTGCGTCGTCGCAGACCTTCGCGACTCGGTCCGGAGAAGACGCTCCTAGGAGAAAAATGTCCCGCACGCGACTCCCCACCTTGCAGAGCCGGTCGAGGTCGAACGGCGGCAGGCGCACCTGCACGGCGCGGGGGTTGTCGAACCGGGCGTCGGTCTGGAAGTCGACATGGAGCCGCTGGGCGAGGGGCTCGAGTCTCCGCACGCCCTGCGGCCCGTCATAGAACGCCGGCGTCCCGGTGATCAGCAGGAACAGCCCCGGAAACCGCCCCCCCTCGACTTCGTCGATGAGCTGCCGGAGGGCGTTGAGGCTCTTGTCGCGGGCGTCGCTCCGGACCCGCTGGATCGTCTCCACCTCGTCGAGGACGACGAGCAGGCCGGCGTGACCGCCGTCGCGGAGGAGCGTGAGCACCCCCTGGAGGAAACCGAGGGCCCCGAAGTGGTCCAAGTCCCCCTTGATGCCCGCGGTCTTTTTCACGCCTGCGGCGACGTGCGGTTGGCCGGCGGCCCAGGCCAGGACGCCGTCGGCGGTGGCCCGGTCGCTGGAGACCGACGCGATCCGATAGCCGCGCAGCGCAGCCGAGAACTGCGGGGCGACGGTCGTGATGCCGGCCAAGCGGCCTTCGAGCAGGGCGTCGGTCCGCTTC
>VGZO01000127.1 GCA_016872555.1 Planctomycetota bacterium | reverse complement strand
ACGTAGGAGTCCCAGTGGCGGAAGAAGAGCCGCGTGAACGTCCGCGCCTTGACCGGGTCGGCCGCCAGCGCCCGCTCGCGCGCCGCGTTGAGCGAGTCGCTCTCGGCGAACGGCAGCTGGCTGTACTCCGGCCGGACCGTGGACACGAACGCGATCCGCCGGCCGTCGGGGGACCAGACCGCGTCCTCGGCACCGGTCGAGATCCCGGTCAGCCGCGTCGGCACTCCCCCTGCCGCGGGCACGGTCCACAACTGGCTCGAGCCGCCGCGGTCGGACTGGAACAGGATCGTCGTGCCGTCCGGCGACCAGCGCGGGCGGGTGTCCTTGGTCGTGCCGGCCGTCGTCGTCAGCGGCCGTGCCGGTGCCGACCCGTCGGCCGGGGCGATCCACAGCGCCGCCGACGAGCCGTTGGCCTCGGGATGGACCGTCGTCACCTGCCAGACGACCAGCCGGCCGTCGGGGGAGATCTGCGGGTCGGCGACGCGCGCGAGCCGGAACAGGTCGGCGATCTCGAGCGGGCGCCTTGCGGGCTCGGCGGCACGGCCCACGCCGACGACAAAACTGCCGGCCAGGAGCAGGACGGCGACGCGACGAACGATCATGTCGGGGTACCACGGGGGATGCGGGCGGCAACGACCGCCACCGCCAGGAGCACTGCCGCGCAAAGTGTGAAGCACAGCGCGTTGGGCGTCCGGGCGGTCCAGGTCTGCCACGGCCAGGGAAACTTGAAGAACGCGAAGTTGAGACCCCAATAGACCAGCGTGACGAACGACAGGGGCGCGGCGAGATGCCGCGCGGTCGCCCTGGGATCGCGGGCCAGCCTCATCAGCCCGGTCGCCAGCCACGTCGCCAGCACGAGCGGCACGATCACCCACACGGCCCAGTCGAGCAGGGCCGCGACAGGCTCGGGAGCGGTCATGGCGCGGAGCGTCTTCCCGGCGATCGGCAGGAGCGTGAGCGGGAGGATGACGAGGAACGGCCACTGCCGACCCCCGGCCGCGACGACCAGCGGAATGAAGCCGAGCACGGGTCCATGGTTGTAGATGGCGTCGACCACCGGCATGTCTGCGAACTCGCACGCGATCACGAGCCACACATGGACCAGCAACAGCGCCGCGGCGACGGCCGGAGGGAGCTCGGCCGGCCGCTGCTCCGGCTCGTCCACGATCCCCACGTGACGCCGGTTGAAGAGCAGGCCGACGGCGAGGATCGCCCCGAACGTCGCCCCGAACGTCGTCTCCATCCAATTCCACCAGTTCATCACCGAGTCGAGCGCCGCCCAGGGGCCGGCGGCGAATGCGGCGCGGTTCCAGGCGTGCCAGGCCTGGAGGCTCTGGCCGAGGGGAAAACCGACCGCCCCGGCGACGAAGCCCCACACGGCGAGGTTCCGCGCCAGCCGGTCGCCGCGCACCCACCCCCACCATGCCCAGCCCGCCGCCAGTGCCGCGAGCATCCCGCCCCACACCTCGGGGCGCGGCTTGAGCGCGGCGTCGGGTTCCCAGTACCAGTCGTCGGAGAAATACAGCGGCGGGAGGACGCGCTGCGCGGGGTCGAACGGGCGGTTGAGGAGCCAAATCCCTGCTGGATACAGCGCGATCATCGCGAGCATCACGCCGGCCATCTCGCGCCACCCGACGCGCCGGCGCCCGAGGCCGACGCCGAGAAACAGCCCGGTGAATCCGATCCACAGGCCTCCCTTGAGCGCCAGCCCGACCATCCCCCAGCGAAGGGCCTCCCAATTGCCGACCAGTGGCGCGTCGTGCGTCAGGCCGACGGTTTGGCCGTAGGTCATCGACCCGCCGAAGCCGGTGGCAACGGTGCCCAGCGCCGCGGCGCGTGCCGCGGCGAGGAGCGGTGCCTGCGGGCAGACGCGGAGGATGAGGACGAGGCTCACGAGCACGCCGGCGATCATCGCCCCGGTCTCGTGGCCGTACTGCCCACGGATTCCCCAGCCCATTCCGCCGGCAGCCGCCGCGGCGAGCACGGTGAAGATGGCGTCGCGCATCGGGAAATCGGTATCGGTTTCCAGCGGCCGGTCTGTGGTTCTCATGAGGCGCGTCATGCTAGCCCGACTTCGCAGGATCACCAAAGTGAGCGGGTGGGAGGTGTTCGCGCCGTCGCCGCCGTCCCGGCGTCGGCTCCGGCTTACGGTCGCCGGGCGGAGCCCGGCTCCCAACTGCGGGGTCGGGGCTGCCCACGCGCTGTCCGTCGCGCCGTCGCCGCCGTCCCGGCGTCGGCTCCGGCTTACGGTCGCCGGGCGGAGCCCGGCTCCCAACTGCGGGGTCGGGGCTG
>VGZO01000126.1 GCA_016872555.1 Planctomycetota bacterium | reverse complement strand
TCGAGTGCCGGCTGCGGCCGGTGGTGGTGGTCAACAAGATCGATCGTCCCGATGCCCGGCCGCTGGAGGTGCTCGACGAGATCCTCGGCCTGTTCCTCGAGCTGGGCGCCGACGACGACCTGGCCGACTTCCCCTACGTCTACGCCTCGAGCCGCGGCGGCTACGCCTCGCACGACCCGGCCGTCCGCGAGGGCACGATGGATCCGCTCCTCGACCTCGTGCTCGAGAAGATCCCGGGGCCGGTGGTCGATCCCACCGCCCCGCTGCGGATGCTCGTGACCACGCTCGACTGGTCCGACTACGTGGGCCGGATCGCGATCGGCCGCGTGGAGTCGGGCACGCTCACCAAGGGCGCGGGAGTCGTCCGCTCCACGGCCGCCGGGACGCTCGTGCCGGCGAAGCTCGTGGGCGTGCAGTCGTTCGACAAGCTCGGCCGGATCGACGTCGAGCAGGCCACGGCCGGCGACATCGCCGCGGTGAGCGGCATCGAGAACGTGGAGATCGGCGACACGATCTGCGATCCGCTCGACCCGCGGCCGCTCCCCCGGCTCACCGTCGACGAGCCGACGCTCTCGATGGTGTTCGGCATCAACACCTCCCCGCTGGTGGGCAAGTCGGGGAAGTTCCTCACCACGCGGCACCTCCGCGACCGGCTCGCGAGGGAGCTCGAGAAGAACGTGGCCCTCCGCGTGGAGCCAATCGAGGGCACCGAGCAGTTCGCCGTCTCGGGCCGCGGCCTGCTCCATCTCTCGGTGCTGATCGAGACGATGCGCCGCGAGGGCTTCGAGATCTCCGTGGGCAAGCCGAAGGTGATCCTGCGGAAGGAGGGAGACACGACCTACGAGCCCTTCGAGACGCTCGTGGTGGAGGTGCCGCACGACAAGCTCGGCCCCGTGATGGAGCTCACCGGCTCCCGCCGCGGCCAGCTCAAGCACATGGGGTCGCGGGGGGAGTTCGCCCACACCACGTTCTCGATTCCGGCCCGCGGCCTGATCGGCCTCCGCACCCGCGTGCTCAACGCCACGCAGGGGACGGCGATCATGCACCACCGCTTCGAGAAGTGGGGGGAGCTGGAGGCCGAGGTGCCGGGCCGGGCCAACGGCGTGCTGGTGTCGATGGTGCCGGGCAAGGCCGTGGCCTTCGGGCTCGACGGCCTGCAGGAGCGGGCCGATCTGTTCATCGAGCCGGGCGACGAGGTCTACGAGGGGATGATCTGCGGCGAGAACGCCCGCGCCGAGGACATGACGGTGAACCCCACCAAGGAAAAGAAGCTCACGAACATGCGGGCCAGCGGCAGCGACCGCAACATCCTCCTGAAGCCGCCGCGGCAGATGTCGCTGGAGGAGGCGCTGGAATACATCGAGGACGACGAGCTCGTGGAGGTCACGCCCGCGGTGATCCGCCTCCGCAAGATCCTGCTCTCGGAGCACGAGCGGCGCAAGCTGTCGCGGCAGAAGGCCGCGACCTGACCCGTGAGCCTGCGGGAGAGCAGGCGAAGAGCGTATTCGGCCCGGGCCCACACCCGGGATCACGTTTTTCAAGTCAGGCCCCGCGAGAGCTTGGCCTGACTTGTTTCGTGGGGTCGGAACAAGGGGCAGGGCACGGGTTGGAAAACCCGTGCTCCTCAAGAACGGTCGGTCCGCCGGGAGTAGAGCAGGTTTTCAACCTGCTCCTGGTTGAACGCGGGTTGGAAAACCCGTGCTCCTCAAGAACGGTCGGTCCGCCGGGAGTAGAGCAGGTTTTCAACCTGCTCCTGGTTGAACGCGGGTTGGAAAGCCCGCGCTCCGCAGGCAGCCCCGAGCGGCGCAGCCAATCACGCCAAGGGGGCGTCGGAACTCGTATGGAACGCCAGGCTTCCCGAACTCGACGTTCGGGAAGCCGACCTCGACGAGCACCACGTCGAGCCGTGGTGCCGCGGCGGATGTCGCTGGAGGAGGCGCTGGAATCCATCGAGGACGACGAACTCGTGGAGGTCATGCCCGCAGTGATCCGCCTCTGCAAGATCCTGCTCTCGGAGCACGAGCGGCGCGAGCAGTCGCGACAGAAGGCCGCGACCTGACGAGCCTCGGACGGTCGTTCGGGCGTCTCTCGACCTTTTTTCGTCCGCCGATTCGTCCCTGAATTTGCCCGTTTCGTCCCAGGCGCGCCCGATTCGTCCCTGCCAGTGCCCGATTCGTCACATTTTGGTTTTTCGGCGTTGGCGCGCGGCAATCAAGGCGTACAACACGCGCAGTGGTGGCTCTGCAAGACATCTGCAAAGGTTCTCAAACACTTTCCATGCAACGAGGGTCGTCGGTCATGAAAAGTTCCGTCCGTCGCAAGAACGTCCTCCGCAGTGTGATCCGCTTGATCGCGGTGGGATGCCTGGGGACCGCCGCAGCATTCGCACCCTCGCACAGCTTCGCGGTAACAATCACGATGCAGGCCCTTTCCTCTTTCGGAAGCAGTGGCTGGCTTCAGCCATCCGCGTTCCCGGGCGTAACCGGCACCAACAATGTGATTCGATCGATCGCGTTT
>VGZO01000125.1 GCA_016872555.1 Planctomycetota bacterium | reverse complement strand
AGCGACAGGCTGCCGACGGTGTCGAGGTTGGAGTTGACGATCACCTGCCGGCCCGACTCGCTGGCGGTGAGCGACATCGCCGCCTGCGTGGAGGGCAGGGCGTTGATCGTCAGGTTGCCGCGCGTCTGGTCGACGAAGATCCCGATGTCGGCCTGCGGGTTGCTGTCGCTGCCGGCGAAGATGTTGTGCTGGGCGAAGTCGGCGGTCTTGACGTTGATCACGCCGCCGTCGGCGCCGGCGTTGAGCAGCGTGATGCTGCCGCCGCCGCTGATCGAGCCCGAGGGGCCGGTGAGGATGTTGCGCGGACTGACCGAGTTGACCTGGAGGTTGACATTGCCGGCGTTTTGGATGACGCCGTCGATGAGGATGTCGCCGCCGTTGCCGCCGAAGCCGTAGCTACCGTAGATGCTCGACGACGGCGGGATGCCGCTGCCGAGGCGGACGTCGGTCGTGCCGCTGACGCTGGCGCCGGGGAAGATATGAAAGTTGCCCTCGGAAACCCGCGACGAAAGGCCGCCGGTGATCGCGTTTTCGATCTGGACGAGTTTCGTCGCCCGGAAGTCGTTGGTGTAGCGCGGATTGAGCGTCGCCTGGACATAGACCTCCGAGGCGAGCAGGTTGTAGCCGCCGCCGCCGCGCGGAAGGTCGTAGGCCGGGGCTGCGGAGTTGTAGGTTTCGGCGGCGTTGCTGGTGATGAAGATCCGCGACGTGCCGACCGCGCGACTGAAGTCGACCTCGAGCGCCAACGGCATCGAGTCGCCGACATGGAGGACGAAGGTCGGGTCGACCGTCCCGGGCGCGCAGGTCACGCGCACTTTCGCGAGATAAAACGTCTCGAGCGTCGTGTCGCGAGTGTTCCAGTTGGTATCGACCGACCACGAGTTGACCAGCGACAGCGGTCCGACGACGTTGAATGCCGAGTTCGGATTGGGATTGCCCGCCGGATTGGTCTGGGGCGGGACCTGCGTTCCCCAGTTGAATCCCACGGGGCTGCCGAAGTTGCTCGGCGGACCGGAAATGCCCGTGCCGACGTTGGTCAGCGCACTGAACGACGTGTTGTAGTCGAATTGCAACTGGCCGACGATCGCCAGGTTGCGCATGTACATCGTCATCGTGTCGGTCGGATCAGCCGGATCGTCGAAGATCTCGAGGTTGTACTCGTAGCACTGCGTGCGCGGGATCGTCGGCGTCGCGGTGTGCGTGAACCCCTGGTACTGGAACACCAGCAGCCGGCGGTCCTCGAGGCTCTCGAGCGAACCGAGCCGCTCGCGAGTCCGCATCCGCCGCCCACGCACCAGGCGCGAGGCGGAGTCCCGACGGAACGAACGGCTGAAGATCCTGCCGAGCATCATGGCAACACTTTCGTGAAGGCGAGAGGAAACCGGATCACGGCCGGTCGGACCATGGACCGGTACTCAGAAACGCTCAGGGAACGGGACGCAGCATGGCGGGGGCGAATCGAACCGGGGAAGTGCCTGCAGGCAACTCTCGGGCAGACCGGGTGCAGCGATGGCGACGCGGGCGGGCCGTCGGCGCGCACTGCCCAACCGCGATCGAGTCGGTCCATCTGGAAGAAAGAATCGGTCCAGCGCCCCTGGTTCATGTAGAACGGTCGCGCCGGGAAAAAGTTCGCTCGCCCCTGCAACTTCTCTATAGGGAACCGCGCGTGCCGACGCAAGCTGTCGGCTCCGCCGCAAGAAGGGGAGCAAAACCGGGCTGTTTTGCCCCGTTTCCCCAGAGGTTCACTGCCCGCGGGGCGTCGCCGCTCCCCGTACGGCAGACGGAGCTGGCCGATCCACGGTTTCGATTCGCCCGCGTCCATGGCGTTGGCCCCGGTCGGAGCGCCGTCTGACCAGGCTCTGAGGGCGACCGCGGGAAACCCCCGCGGTGGCTCCCGGGTCGCCGGCGGCCGCCGCGGGCGGGGCGTGACCAGGGCCACGTCGTCCTACCAGCGCCCCTCGACGCCGAGCGACACGCCCTGCACGACCGTACCTCCGGTGAGGTCGATCGTGCCCGACACCGGCGAGACACCCGAGGCGATCGACTGGCCGGCGAGCTGGTTTGTCGGTTGGGCCAGGCCCTCGAGCCACAGCGCCATGTAGCCGCAGCGGAGGTCGAAGTGCTTGGTGAGAGGCACGGTGGTCGTCAGCCCCAGTTCGCCGACGAACGCCGCGCCGTCCCCCTGGACCCGGATCCCCTTGAGGGCCGGGCCCGTTCCGGCGTCGAAGACGTACTGCGACTTCTGGACCGCGTTGTTGTAGTACGCTCCACCTTTGAGGAGCCCATCGACGCGGAGGAAGCCGCCGCGATCCCAGAGGCGGATGTCGGTGCCGAGCTGGTAGCCGTAGAGGCTGTTGATGCAGCTGTTGTTGAAGACGTCCATCATCGGGGCCGGGGGCACGACCCCGCCGTAGTGGTCGACGAGCGACAGTGACTCGTTCCATTCAAACCACCGAAATCCCTGCAGCAGGACGACGTTGGGCAGCGCGTGCCAGCGCCGGTTGAACTCGAAGCTCTGCAGCGAGCTGCCGAGGTCGGCGGTCGCGGTGTCGAGGCCGGTGAACGTGTTGCCGAACACACCCGGGGCGTCAGGGCATAGCC
>VGZO01000124.1 GCA_016872555.1 Planctomycetota bacterium | reverse complement strand
CCACGAACATGCCGGCCTTGAGCGAAACGCCCGGCACCTCCGTCCAGCCGATCTCCTCCGGCACACTCTCCGGTCCCCAAAAGCCCGCCGCGGCGGTGAGGTCGTAGACCGGGACGTGGGTGGTGTAGCGGGCGGCGGGGAGCGGGGAGGGGGCCGGAAAAGGGTGCCAGCCACCATTTGTCTGGAGACCCCGGCCTGCGGCCGGGGCCGGATCGCCTACGGCGTCCGGCAAATGGTAGCAGGCACCGTTTTCCTCCCGTGGCGAAACGGGCGCGGCGGACCACTGTCCATCTCTATCGGTGAACTCGACTTCGAAGTTGGTGCCCGGGAGACCCGCGTCGGGGCCGAACCAGTCGCGGAGCAGAGCGGGGAGAGCGTTGTTGCCACGCGCACTCGCGGCGTCGACCGGATGGGCGACGTTGCACGCCACCTTCACGAACCGGAAGACCCACTCCCGGCCGTCGGGGAGGCGGACGCGCGTGGGGCCCGTGGGGCGGGACGGGACGGATTCCACGGCGGGGATGAAGAGGATTGGTTTGCCGCCGGAGTGGGAGAGTTTGGCGCGAAAGGTGGTGGAGGGGCGGTTTCCCTCGCTTGCGCTACGGGCTTCCAGGGCCGCTGGCGCGCGGAGCCGTGACTGCGTGTAGTGCGCGAGACGGAGATCGACGAGTTCGCCCGTGAGCAACTCAAAAGCCGCGCGCAGCTCGGGCGGGCACGTGAAATCCGCCACGAACCTGTCGCCCCGGCGGGTGAACCATCGCTGGCCGGCCTGGTCGTCCATCCACCGCGAGAGCGGCCATTTAAGCCAGTAGGCGGCGAAGGCGGGGTCGTCAGAAGACAGATCAATGCTCGTTGCCGCGGGCGAACCCGGATGCCCTTGCTCGCGCAACGGGCTTCCAGGCAGAGGGATCTCGGCGAGGTCGGCGCGGAGGGCGGGGTGCGAGATGAGGAACTGGCGGCACGCGGTGCGCCAGGCTGTCGATCTCCATGCCGTCCCACAAGGCGTCGCGATCCAGGAGCACCCGCAGCACCACTATCTTGTACGACTTGTTGAGGTTCGTCGCCCCGAGCTTCCCGAGCCACGCCCCGAACCGCTCGACGACGCGCTCCTCGCTCGCATCGAGATCCCCCTCGGCCCGGCAAAACCGGAACCCACTGCCGTGCGCCGCTCGCAACGTGTGCGGCAGATAGTGAGCATGCAAAAGCTCCGTCGGCGTCGGCCGCCGCCCGAGCTCCGCCCGCATGCCGCGTTACGCCTCCTCCACCGCGGCCCGGCCCGCCGGCAGAACCAGCGTGAGCAGTCCCTTCGCCTCCAGCTCAAGGTCGAGCACGCAGCCCTCCGGAAGCGCCGGCTCCCGGCCGTCGAGAGAGCGCTTCAAGAGGGCAAACCCCGTGGCGTCGGCGGCGGTGGCCGTGGGGGCGAGCGTGGCAAGGCAAACCATCCCTGAGAGTGTACGGGGCCAAGGGACAACGTTGGTCCGGGTAGAATCCGCGGCGGAGGCCTAGCAAAGGCCCTTGGCAAAAGGTGTACGGCCGTATACACTCCTCGAAGTGAGGTTAACGTGACCACGATCAGCGAAATCGAGGAAGCCGTCCGACGACTTTCAAGGGCCGACCTGGCGGCTTTTCGTGAGTGGTTCGATCGGTTCAACGCCGAGGCGTGGGATCGGCAATTCGAGCAGGACGCTCGCGAAGGGCGGCTCGACGATCTTGCGAACGAAGCCCTCGAGGATCTCCGCGAAGGCCGGTGCACCGATTTGTGAGCGGACGAGCGCTACCATGAGGCGGCGATGCGGCATCGAGCGAGCCGAAAGTTTTGGCAGTTTTACCGCCGGCTGCCCGAAGCGATTCGGCATGTTGCAGACGAAAACTACGCTGTTCTCAAACAAGACCCCAAACACCCCTCACTGCGGTTCAAGAAAGCTGGACGGTTTTGGTCGGTGCGTGTCGGAATTCACTACCGCGCCGTCGCCGTGGAGGATGGGGCTGATTTGGTGTGGTTTTGGATCGGCCACCACAGTGAGTACGAGCGACTGTTGAATCGGAAGTAGAGCAAGGACGTCGGCCGCCGCCCGAGCTCCGCCCGCATGCCGCGATACGCCTCCTCCACCGCGGCCCGTCCCACCGGCAGAACCAGCTTGAGCAGCTCCTTCGCCTCGAGCTCCACGTCGAGCACGCAGCCCTCCGGAAGCGCCGGCTCCCGGCCGTCGAGAGAGCGCTTGAGGATGGCAAACCCCGTAGCGTCGGCGGTGGCCGCAGGGGCGAGCGTGGCAAGGCAAACCATCACTGAGAGTGTACGGGGCGGAGGGACAACGTTGGTCCCGGGTGCGGCACGCCGCGCTGCGATAGACTTTCGATACCCACTGCCCGCTTGAAGTCGTACGTGAACGGGCGTATATTGCCGCCAGTGTTTGCCCTTCGCCCTTGGAGGCACGTTATGGCCAGTGTTTCACTCCACGACCTCGGACTGGATCGCCTCAGTATCGAGGAGCGGCTTCAGGTCGCGGAGGCGATTTGGGACAGCGTGGTTCGCGACGTAGAAGCATCGCCTTTGCCTGAGTGGCAACGAGCCGAGCTCGAGCGACGGCTGGCTGACAGCGTGGCCAATCCAGACGCCGTGCGGCCGTGGGCCGATGTCGAGGCCGAGGCGCTGGCGCGGGCGAAGCAATGATCCTGCCGGTTGTTCTTCGGCACCAGGCTACCGAGGATCTTCTGGCAGCGTGCGACTACCTCGAGGCCCAACGGCCCGGTTTAGGCACGCGACTGGTTCGGGAAGTGCGACGAGTGCTCGAGCGGATCACAACGCATCCCGAACTCCATGGAAGGGTCTACGAAGATGTGCGTCGCGCGGCCGTCAAGCGGTTTCCTTACGGCGTTTT
>VGZO01000123.1 GCA_016872555.1 Planctomycetota bacterium | reverse complement strand
GACAGATCGGCACGAACCTCACCGCGTGCCCCTCGTGGGCCTCCGTTTTGCAGGAGCGTACCGTCAGCCGGCCGGCCTTCACGTCGACATCGGCCCACGTCACCGCCCCGACTTCCGACGGGCACCGCAGGCCAGCCAGCCGAGCGAGGGCCACCAGCAGCCTCCAGTCCGCCGACGGGCAGGCGTCGAGGATGTCGCGGATCGTCTCCAGTGAAACATACCGGGCGCGGGCGGGATTTGACTGGGACCCGGTGTGGTTGGCCTGGCGACGAATGCCTCGGTGAGCTGGCCGAGCGTCACCACCTTGCGGGCGGCAGCTCGCGGCTCCGCCAACCCGGCGCGCACCAGTTTGTCGTGCGTCGAATCGGGCAAGCTCGAAGGATAGGGATAGTCCGGTCAATGGCACTTCCGCAACCATGCCCGCAGGCATTTCCGAGCTGATGGGGGGCTGGTGAGGCTGGTGCCGCGTTTTCCGGCACCAAATCAGAATCAGCGGCTCCGAGAACGGCTGCCCTCCCCCCTCGGGTGGCGAGTTTCTCGCCTCGGCGCAGACCGTCTCCGGGGTCGCCCGTCCTGGGCTTTGGTTTGACCTCGCGGCCGACACCGGTCAGAGGCTGTGGATGTCGATCACGGGCAGTTCGTCAGGCGACACCTGAACCGCTTCGCGGTCGTCATGCGCCTGGATGAGCTCGCCCCAGGCGGTAGGCGGGCCCCTGGCGGGAGAGATGGGTGGCGGCTCGAGCGGCTCACCCAAGTGTGTGAGGATCTTCCGGATCGGGCCCGGCTCCGTGATGAAGGAGATGAGCCTGATGTCGCCGCCGCACCCCGGGCACTCGAGTGGAAACTCTTCCCCCACCCGGGCCATGAGTTTCGCCCAGGCAATCCGCGAGGTGTCGTGCGAGCGGGGCTTCGCCTGAGTATCGCAGCAGCCTTCTGCGGTATGCGTACTGCCCGCATGCCCGCCGGTCGCGGCCTCGCGCCGTTTGCCGATGTTCCCGATCGCGAGCGCCGTGACGCCTTTCCGCAGCCGGTGGTTCGGCGCAAACACCCCGTGGTAGCGATGCCGATGCTTCCGCGGCGGCGGGACGAGATCGGCGAGCCGGTCGAGGAACTCAAACGGCGTGAGCTCGACGACGCCGTTCGCTCCCGGAGCCCAACAACACGCCTGCTCCCTCGGCCGGTTTCCAGTACGACACCTTTCTCGTGTCGACGAACGCCGGCGACAGTTGGTCGACGACGATGAGCGGGACCACCATCAACATGGACAACGCCTTCTCGATTAGCGTGGTGCCGGAGCCGGGACAGATGGCCCTGCTTACCATGGCGGTTGGCAGTTGGTGTGCGTTTCGTGGTCGCCTGAGACGCCGCGACTGACGGTGCCCGATCACGGATGCGGGTCCGACGGCTGTTTGGCCGAGCGTCACGACCGAGCATGGCAAGACGCTCGCCGAGGCCCGGGGCGACGTCCGCCGCGGTCTTGAAAACATCGAATATGCCTGCGGCGGCCCGAGCCTCCTCATGGGCGAGTCGCTCGAGAACGTTGCCCGCGGCATCGACTGCGACGCGATCCGGCAGCCGCTCGGCGTCGTGGCCGGCATCACCCCCTTCAACTTTCCGGCGATCGTGCCCCTCTGGATGTGGCCGTTGGCGATCGCCTACGGCAACGCGTTCGTGCTCAAGCCGAGCGAGAAGGTGCCGCTCACGACGATCCGCATCGCCCAGCTCGCCTGCCAGGCCGGCCTGCCGCCGGGTGTGCTGAACGTCGTCCACGGTGGCCGCGCGGCCGTCGATGCGATCCTCGTGCACCCCGGCATCAAGGCCGTGTCGTTCGTCGGCTCGACGCCGATCGCGAAGTATGTCCACGAGGTCGGCACGAAGCATGGCAAGCGGGTGCGGGCGGCCGGCGGCGCCAAGAACTTCGTGCTCGTCATGCCCGACGCCGACATCGCGCCCACCGCCACCGGCGTCATGGAGGCGGCCTTCGGCTGCGCGGGCGAGCGGTGCATGGCCGGCTCCACCGCCGTGGCGATCGGCCGGGCGGCCGACACGGTGCTGCCCGCGCTCGTGGACGTCGTCGCAAAGCTCAGGGTTGGCCCAGCCGACCGCGATCCCGAGGTCCAGATGGGGGCGGTGATCTCGCGGGAGCACCAGGCGCGGGTCTGCGACTCTCGGGCGGGAGCACCGAAAGCGCCCGCGACCTGAATTGCTGCGCGACGAGGGGCCTTCTGGCGGGGGGCGGCATCCCGCGGGTAGTGTACGGGCGATCACCTTCCCCGTCCGCCCGCCGCTCTGCCCATGGTCGCTGCATTCTGCGGATTTCCCGCGCGGCCCCGCCTCCGGCCTCATGCCAGCCCCGCGCCGGCACGCCGCTACGAGCGTCGCCGCCCCGAGAAGACACCGCTCCACAAGATCGTGTCGGAGCATCTTGAGAGCTGGCTCGAGTGGCGTGACCAGGCGGAGCGGCCCGTGCCGGGCTACGTCGAGGAGGAACTCCGCGGCTATCTCGAGTGCGGCATCCTCTGCTTCGGGTTCGGCCGTGCGCTCTGTACGGGCTGCGGCCAGGGGTTTGTCATCGCGTTCTCGTGCAAGGGGCGCGGGGTGTGCCCATCCTGCAATGGCAGGCACATGGCGCAGACCGCCGCCCATCTCGTCGATCACGTCATCCCGCCGGTTCCCGTGCGACAGTGGGTGATCTCCGTGCCGAAGCGGCTGCGCTGCTTCCTCGCCAACCGCCCCGAGGCCGTCGCCGCCCTCACGAAGATCTTTCTTGCTGAGATCGAGCGGCTGCTGAGCGCTGCGGCAGCCGTGACGAGTCACGCAAGCGCCCCCGCAGCCGCCCGCCCGCGGCTCGGCGCCATCTCCTTCTTGCACCGCTTCGGCTCGGCGCTGAACCACCACGTGCATCTGCACGTGTGTGCAACCGACGGCGTCTTCATGCCGGCTGCTGGC
>VGZO01000122.1 GCA_016872555.1 Planctomycetota bacterium | reverse complement strand
ACAGGGGGTCGAGAAACTCCGTCGAGACCTTGAGGTCGGGGCCGAAAGGATCCGCCTTGCCGAGATTGCGGAGTGACCCGACCACGAGCTCGATCGCCGCTTCCATCCGCTTGACGGTCGAGTCGGCAAACAGCGGCGTCGTGCTTTCGCGGATCGCGTAATCACGGGCAAACGCGACCAGTGCTTCCGGCGACGTGAGGTAGTTCTCGATCTCGTAGCGACTCCACGTTTCCTGCCGGAGATACGGGTCGGGCGGCAAGGGCCTCGGCAGACGATCGAAAACCGCAATACCGACGAGATCGGCCTTCGCCTCGCGGAGGCCGTGGAAATGATCCTGTGCGGCCGTCGGCTTGTCGCCGACGTAGTGCACGAACGGCCGTTCGAGATGGCGCTTCACGGGATGGTCAAGCGTCGTCGCGAACGCGCGGAGGATCGACAGGTCGGTCGATCCCTCCAGATACAGCACCCAGCCGGTTTGCTCGGCCTGGAGATACTGTTCGAAGCCGATCTGCTTGAGCGCCTTGGCGACCTGCGCACCGCGGTCGTCGATCCGATGCGGCTTCCCCACGAATGCCACCACGATGTCTTTGTCGGCGGCTTCGTTGAGCAGCACTTCGGAATGGCTGGCGGCGATGATCTGGCTTCTCGTCTTCGCCGCCATCGTCGTCAGCACGTCGTACATCTGCCGCTGGCGGAGGATCTCCAGGTGGGCATCGGGCTCGTCGAGCAACAGCACCGATCCCGGATTGGCCGCCATGTGGGCCAGGAGGAGGAGCATCTGCTGCTGGCCCCGGCCGCTGGCCGACAGGTCCAGATCGACCCCTCCGCTGCGGAACTCCATCGTCAGTTCGCCGCGCTCCGGCACGTGCACCGGATCAGCGAGCTCGATCCCGAACAGCGCCTGCATGTGGCCGGTGATCGAGCGCCAGTGCGTGGTGTCGGGATGCTGGAACGCCTGCCAGCAGAGGTTTCGCAGCACCTCGGCCGTGCGCCCTTCGCCGATGCGGACGGCGACGGCGCCTTCGGGAAGGAGGGTCTCGTTGGCCGCGAGGCCCGACATCGGCGGAAGAAACGCCAGCTTCACCTTGGCGGCAGCCGCCGGCACCGCCGCCCGTGCGCCGTCATCGGCGACTTTCGATCGGCAGTACAACGACTCCTCGTTGGCGTAATCAAACTCCATCGCCGTCCGCCAGCTCTCCCCGTCGGCCGTGCCTTCCACCTCGATGTCGATGAGGATGTTTCGCGTGCCGGTCTTCTCGCCGATCCGCACCCCTTCGCGGACATGGAGGTTTCTCCACAGCAGGCTGGCCGATGGCACCGGCAGGGGAATCAGGTCACGGCGGTTGATCGTCACGCCGGGTCGTTCCTTCGAAACCTCCGCCGCCCCCCGTTTCTCCACCCACCGCCGCACGCCGGCATTCCACAGCGCCAGGGCCTGCAGGGCGGTTGTCTTTCCGGAGTTGTTCGGTCCGACGAACACCACCCGGTCGCCGAGCTCGATGTCGACGTCGGCGAACGCCTTGAAATTGCGGATGACGAGGCGGGTGAGCATGGATTCAGAGGCTGGTCGCCGACGGCGGGAGCAATCGCTGCGGGTCGAGGCTGGGGGCGGAGAGGATTCAGTGTGGCCGACGGGGAAGGACGGGGGGAAGACGGCGTCGTCGTCTCCGGCGATCAGCCTTCTCCGCCGCCGAATTCCCGGTAGCTCGTGTCGAGCAGCCGGCGGATGACGTCGGCGTGCTTGGTGATGTCTCCCTTCTGGAGCCGGATCTTGTAGCGGCTCCGGCGTTTGTCGTAGTCGAGGATGTCGAGGTCGGCTCTCGGAGGAGCAGATCGAGGCGGCAGGCCGCCGGCTGGATCCGCTCCTTGTCCTTGAGGATCACGTCGCCGAGCCCGAGGATCGCCGGATCGTCGGCGATCCGCTCCTGCACCCAACGTTCGGAGAGCCCGGGATGGTTGCGGATCGAGAGTTTGGTGAGCTTTTCGTATTTCATGGTGAAAACCGAGAAGGAAACGGGGCATGCTCTCCGGCGAAACCGCGATCAGACCGCCGGCTCGGGAAACCACGCGGTCCGATCGATCTGCCCGCAGTAGATGTAGTCGAGTCCGTTGCCATCGCCGGCTGCGACGGGCGTGAACATCGCGCCGTGCTCGTTGACGTAGAACTTCCCCCCCTGATGGCCGCGGATCGCGGCGAGCGGCCGGGTCGCGCGATCGACCGCCAGCCGGTCGCCGAGGATCTTCGACAGCCGCACCCGCCGGGTCGTCTGCGGGCGGACGCGCGGGGGATCGTCGTCGGTCAGCGCCGGCGACTCGAAGTAGATGTCGTTAACGCCCGCGGCGAGGACATAGGGCACACCCGGTCGCGGGCCATACCACTTTTGCCCCGGCACCAGCGGCTTGCCGGCCCCGTCGACGGGCTTGGTGGTGAGCTGGTTACCCTCGAACGGAAACGAAAACTCCCCATGGCAGATTCCAGCGAAGTAGTAGTCAGCCGTCCGCCCGCTCGCCACCGGCACGATGACATGACGGTATTCGTTGATGTAGAACGCCCCGCCCGGCTGGCCCGCCCGGGCCGTCTTGACCGCATTCACCATCGCCGCGAGTCCGGAGTCGGCCCCTTCGATAGCCAGGAAACGCAGGCCATCACCGAGGTCGTACCCCACGGTGACCTTCCACTGTCCGTCGATGAGGCTGACGGTGTACTTGGAGAGCTTGCCAATGTTCTGCGGCCAGAGGCCGCGGTAGAGCGCGGGCATCAGGCGTCTCCCAGAAAGCGGATGAGGCACGTCTTCATCCGGAACCAGAGCCTCTGCAGCCTGCACCAGAATTCCAGGAGTGCGCTCTTGAGGCGTGCGCCGAGCCCACCTGGTGATTGCGTTCCAGGTGCCGCCGGAGAATCAACGTCGGCCGCGCCGTCTACCGCGACCTCCGCTGACTCAAGCTCGTAGTCGTCGGCCT
>VGZO01000121.1 GCA_016872555.1 Planctomycetota bacterium | reverse complement strand
CACCCGCCGGGCCGCCGGCTGGACGGACGAGGCCGTGCGGCACATCGATGCCGCCGGATGCGACATCGCGGTGGTCCGGCGGCCGCCGCCGGTGGAGTGTGGCCCGCTGGTCGCCGGCGGAACGCTCGGCGAGGTGCGGTTCACGACCGCGGCCCGCGGAGCCGCCGCGAAGATCGACCGCGCGCTGGCCCGGCTCGACCTCGTGAAGCCGGCGCGACAGCGGGCCGCGGTCGCGGACGACATCCTCTCGCTCGTCTGCGGCATGCTCGCCGTCTTCTCGTGGCCCCGTGTCGAGGTGCGGCTCGACCTCACCGACGAGCAGTCGTGCCCGAAGTTCCACTGCGACAACGTCCGCGTGCGGCTCGTGACGACCTACGTCGGACCGGGCACCGAATACGTCAAGATGCCCGCAGCCGACACGGTGCACCGCGTTGCTCCGGGCAGCCTCGTGCTGCTCAAGGGCCACCGGCATCCGACGCACGCCGACCGCGTGCTGCACCGCTCGCCGCCGCTGCGGCCCGGCACGCGCCGCCTCTGCGTCGCGATCGACCACGCCGACTGGCTCACCGCCGCCACGCCCGACCCCGCACCCGACCACACAGGAGCCCTGGCATGACCCACGATTCCACTGCCGCCTCGGCCGATACCGATGCCCGCCTGCCGGTCACGGTGCTCTCGGGCTTCCTCGGTGCCGGCAAGACGACGCTGCTCAACCACGTGCTCGCCAACCGCGAGGGGCGGCGCGTGGCGGTGATCGTCAACGACATGAGCGAGGTCAACATCGACGCGAAGCTCGTGGGCGGCGCGGCGGCCCCGCCCACCGCCCGCCTCAGTCGCACCGACGAGAAGCTCGTGGAGTTCTCCAACGGGTGCATCTGCTGCACACTGCGCGAGGACCTGCTCGAGGAGGTCTCGCGGCTGGCCCGCGAGCACCGCTTCGACTACCTCCTCGTCGAGAGCACGGGTATTTCCGAGCCGCTTCCCGTGGCCGAGACGTTCACGTTCACCGACGAGGCGGGGGCGAGCCTGTCGGATCTCGCCCGGCTCGACACGCTCGTGACGGTCGTCGATGCCCGCAACTTCTTCGACGACTACTGCTCCCGCGACGAGCTGCGCGACCGGGGCATCGGCCTCGACGAGACCGACGCCCGCGACGTCGTGCAGCTGCTCGTGGATCAGATCGAGTTCGCCAACGTGATCGTGATCAACAAGACCGACCTCGTGGACGCCGACGACGTGGCCTACCTCGAGGCGATCCTGCGGAAGCTCAATCCGACGGCCCGACTCATCCGCGCCGTCGCCGGCGCCGTACCGCTCAGTGCGATCCTCGACACCGGCCTCTTCGACATGGACCACGCCGCGAGCCATCCCGGCTGGCTCGCCGAGGCTCCGGGGACCCACGTGCCGGAGACGGAGGAATACGGCATCTCGAGCCGGGTCTTCCGGGCCCGTCGGCCGCTCCATCCGCAGCGGTTCTGGGATCTCATCACCGGGCCGGCGTTCAAGGGCGTGATCCGCTCGAAGGGATTTCTCTGGCTGGCCACGCGGCCCGACTGGGCCGGTGTGTGGTCGAGCGCCGGCGCGGTGTCGAGCCTGCAGCCAGGCGGCTCCTGGCTGGCGAGTGCCCCGGAGGAGGACTGGCCGGAGGAGCTCGACCGCGACGAGATCGACGAGATCTGGGAGGAGCCGTGGGGCGACCGCCGGCAGGAGCTCGTCATCATTGGTGCCAAGCTCGCCGACGACCTGCTCGACCGGCTCGACGCCTGCTGCCTCACCGACGACGAGATGGATGCCGGCCCCGAGGCGTGGCTCCGTCTTCCCGATCCGTTTCCGGCCTGGCGGATCGCGACCGACGGCGACGACGGGGCGCTCGGCGACACCATCGAGGTGTGAGCCGCCAGGCCAGCCGCGCCTCCAACGCCTGCTGACCGCCTCGAAGGCGGCGATCACGCCGGTGCGCCCACGGGGAATCCCGCCGACCACGCGGCGACGATCCATCGCCACAGAAACAGGTGCACAACGACGGCCCCGACGACGCACAGCTCCAGCGGGATGGGACCACGACGGCCGATCCACCGGGTCCAGCCACGGGCGACGGCGGCTGCCAGGAGGGCCAGCACCGCGACGGCGGGCACCGCCTGCCAGCCAAAGACGGCACCCACGAGGGCGAGGATCGACATCAGGCTCGGTGCTGCCGCGCCGCATGCCGCCTCCCCGTCGTCCGGCCGACGGCCGTGATCGGCCCGACCAAGGATGGCCAACCCGGTGCCGACCGCGGCGCCGACGGCCATCCCCGCCAGCGACACCGCCAGCCGATGCGCGAGCCCGCGGGTCCAGGCGAAGATGGAGGCGATCGGGTTGGTCGACGTCGACTGGCCCTTCTGGTGCTGCCGGGAGTGGCGGGTCACCGTGCCATGGGCCGCCTCCGCCTCGACGGTCCGGCACGAGACGCTCCACGCGTTCCTCGCCCGCAATCCTCCCGGCGACGAGATCGCGGCGATTTTCAAGCTCGTCGACCAGATCGCCCTCGGCTGATCTCGACGGCCGCTCACACCGCCCGGCGGTTGGCGACAGGGCCGCGGGACTTGATCGCGGCGGTGATGGCCTCGCGGGCCTCGGCGTCGAGGTCGCAGGCCAGGGCCCGGGCGTCTTCCGCCACCCCGGCAAGCCGCCCCCCTCACGCCACCGCATAGAGCGGCTGCGAGACGGGTGTCAGGGCATTCACGGACACCTCGAGTTCGCTGACATCGGTGGGGCCCGAGTGACGCATCCTCGGCAGCTCGCCGATCAGGTCGCGCCCGACCGCCGCCATCGCTTCGGCCACCTCGTCCATCTTGCTCTTAATGGCCGGTGACTCGTCCGCCTTGGCCAGCATGGCCTCGGTGATGGCATCCCGAAGGACGCTCATAGCCGCCCCCGGGATCACCCTCGGGATCACCTTTGCCCCTGAAGGCCACTGCGCTCGTCATTCCTGGTGGGACACCGCCGGGAAG
>VGZO01000120.1 GCA_016872555.1 Planctomycetota bacterium | reverse complement strand
ACTCGTTTGACCACCGCACACTCGGAAATCAATCGGGGCATGATGCTTCCTCACGAATGGTTGATCAGTCGGGACAATCCCGGCTGCTCTTTTCCTGCCGTGATGAGCCGTGCCTCGCCGCGCCATGGGTGGCGTCGAGCTTGGTCGCCAAACGCCAGCCATAGGGTAGCGGTGGACGATCGGCCGGTCCACAGTGGCGGCCGTCGTTGGCCGCGACAACCGCGGGCGGTCCCCGCTCGATCACCGCCGACGGCCGGCCGCTCGATCCCGCGCCGCCTCCACGAGGGCGACGATCCGCCGCCGCTGGTTTCTCGTAAGCGTCGGCCATCGGGCGATCACCACGGCCAGATCGGCCGGCAGCGCGCCGCTTTTGTTCCCACCCTCACCGTCGAACCCACGTTTTCCCGAGGGAAACGCCAAAGGTTCCAATCCTGTGCTGCCCATTGGCCGGGTCTGCGAAACCGGCCTGATTCTCGGGGAATTCGCTACAACCCGAGTGGTGCCAGCGAGTTCTGTTTTCGGTGAGATTCCCTGCCAGACCCCGCGGGAACGTGCCGCGCTTCAACATGCGAGGTCGGTGCGCTGCAATCTGCGCTGCACGACGCAGGGCGTCTCGGGTGGGGCCTTCGACCACAGCGCCAGGGAGGGCTTTGTCCACGGGCAGTCAGCGGCCCGTCCGTGAGGCTGCCTTTCCGTCGCCAGCCTTCTCAGGCGAAACCCGCGTCACGCGCACCGTGCCGATGGCGCCGTCGAAGGCAAACGCCTCGCGCTCGAGCCACGCCGGGTCGACCGTGCTGCCGAGGTCGAGGCCGACGTCGAACGATTCGCTGGCGGTAAACGCCGCCGGCACCGTGCGGGCAAGCGCCACGGTAAACGACGGCCGGCCATCGACGTCGACCGACACCGTGCCCGGCTTTCCCAGCCCCGGGATCGACGTCGTCACCCGGATCGCGTGGTTCCCCGGCGGCAGGGGCTCGGGGGACCGCCCCGTGTAGCGCTCGACGATCATCATGTTGTAGAGGTACGACAGGTGCCCCTCCTCCATCGACAGCGCCAGGCCCCCGCCCGAACCCCCCAGCGCGTACAACACGCCGCTGGAGCGCGGGGCGGTGGTGACGTCGATCTCGACGACGGTGCTCTCGCGCCCCAGGCCGGGGGCGGCAAACTCGGGCATCCGCCGCGTGTGGCGCGTGAACGTCCAGCGGTCGTAGGACGTCTTGACCCGGTCCTCGGGGTGGAGCCGCAGCCAGTTGCCGGCGCCGATCGGGAAGTCGTGATTGTCGGCCGCGAGCCGGAGGAACTCGCGCTTCAGTTCCGCGAGCTTCTCGGGATGCTTCGCCGCCAGGTCGTCGGCCTGTGAGAAATCCTCGGCGACGTGGTACAGCTCCCACTGGTCGGTGGCCGAGTCCCAGCTCGCGATCCGCGGCAGCGACGCCGGCGTGTTCCAGGGATAGAGCGGGCCGATCGCGCAGGCGAACCAGCCGTCCTTGTGGATCCCGCGTCTGCCGTTGTTGTCGAAAAACTGCGGTGCCTTGCGCTCCGGGGCCCGGGCGTCGTCGAACGTGGCGGCGAAGCTCTCGCCGTCGAAGCCGATCTGCCGCTGGCCGTTGACGACCTGCGGGGGCGTGATGCCGACGACCTCGTAGATCGTCGGCACGACGTCGACGACGTGCTGGAACTGCGTGCGGATCGCCCCGTCGGGCTTGATCCGCCGCGGCCAGGAAACGACGAGGGGATTGCGCGTCCCGCCGAAGTGGGCGGCGACGAGCTTGGTGCTCCGAAACGGCGTCGACCCGGCCCACGCCCAGCCGGCGTGGTACATGTTGTCGGTGGCGGGGGAGCCGAGCGCGGGAAGGCCGCCGACCGGTCGAGGGCGGCGAGCTGCTGGGCGACGGTGGTGGGGATGTTGTTCTGCGCGAGCAACTCGCTGATCGTTCCCTGCTGCCCTTCGGCGCTGGAGCCGTTGTCGCCCCAGATGCAAAAGATCAGCGTGTCGTCGCGGAGGCCCCGCGCCTCGAGGCCGTCGACGAGGCGGCCGAGCTGGGCGTCGGTGTGCTCGACGAACCCGGCAAACAGCTCCATCCCGCGCGTCTGGAACGGGCGTTCGGCGGCGGGGATGTCGGCCCAGGCCTGGAGGGTGTCGGGGCGCGGGGTGAGCTTCGTGCCCGGCGGGATCACGCCGCTGTCGAGTTGGCGGCGGTGGACGCGCTGCCGGTAGGCATCCCAGCCGTCGTCGAACTTCCCCCGGTAGCGGTCGGCCCACTCGGCGGCCACGTGGTGCGGCCCGTGGACCGCCCCGGGCGCGAAATAGAGGAAGAACGGCTTGTCGGGGGCGTAGGCGCCGCGGTCGTCGAGCCAGCCGAGGGCCTCGTCGACGAGATCCTCGGTGAGATGCTTCCGCTTTCCCTGGGGCGGCTCGACCGCGTCGAGGTTGCGCACCAGCCGGGGCTCCCACTGCGACGTCTCGCCGGCGAGGAAGCCGTAGAAATGATCGAACCCGTAGCCGGTCGGCCAGCGGTCTTTGGGGCCGATGGCCGTCGTTTCGGTGACCGGGGTGTTGTGCCACTTGCCGAAAGCGCCGGTCCGGTAGCCGTAGTGGCGGAGGACCTCGGCGACGGTCGCCGCCGTCTTCGGGATCACGCCGGTGTAGCCGTCGAAGGCGACGGCGCGCTCGGCGATCGTGCCGGAGCCGACGCGCGTGTGGTTGCGGCCGGTGAGCAGCGCCGCGCGCGTCGGGGAGCAGATGCTCGTGGTGTGGAAGCGGGTGTAGCGGATCCCGGTCTCGGCGAGGCGCGACAGCGTGGGCGTACGGACCTCGCCGCCGAACGTCTCGGCGACGCCGAAGCCGACGTCGTCGAGGAGGATCACGACGATGTTGGGAGCGTCGGCGGCGATCCGGCGCGGCGCCTCCGGCCAGACCGGCTTGGAATCCTGGAGCCGCTGGCGGACGACGCTCGGCAGCGGCGGATCGGGAAACGGAAGCACGTCCTGTGCCGCCGACCGTGCCGCCGCGACCACGCCCCATGCCATGACCGCAGCCCGTGCCGCGACCATGATCCCGACCACCCTCCCCTGCCCCGTCCGTCGCTCGCGCATCTCTTGATCCTCCCC
>VGZO01000119.1 GCA_016872555.1 Planctomycetota bacterium | reverse complement strand
AAGGATCGGTCGGCCAATGGCACTTCGGCAAGCGTCGGCCTGGCGGGGCGGATTATGAGGAGCAACCGCCGGAGCTGGCTGGGCCGTATGCGGCCCGACCGTGGAGGTGCCGAAGAGCTTCCTATCCACGCTCAAGGCCGGATTTTTCTCGTCGGCTCGAGCCCGCTCTGAAACCGCCCTGCTCACGGGCCGTCCGCACCGTGGCATGGGATCCCGTCAGAGGCTGCGAATGTCGATCACGGGCAGTTCGTCGGGCGACGTCTGAGTCACGTCGCATTCGTTGTGGACCTGCACGAGGTTTCCCCAGTCGGTCGGTGGGCCACGGGCGGGAGACACGGGCGGCGGTTCGAGCGGTTCGCCCAAGTGTGTCAGGATTTTCCGGATCGGCCCCGGATCGGTAATGAACGCGATGAGGCGGATGTCGCCACCACACCCCGGGCACGCAAAAGGAAACTCCTCCCCCACCCGGGCCATGAGTTTGGCCTTTGGCGTCGAGAGGTGTCGTGGGAGGGCGGTTTGTCGCATGAGTCGCAGCCGTGGCCGGTGGCATCTCCGTCCGCCGCATGTCCGCCGACCGCATGCCCACCAGTCGCGGCATCACGCGGCTTGCCGACATTCCCGATGGCGAGCGCCGTGACGGCGGACCTGAGCTTGTGATTCGGGGCGAACACCCCGTGATAGCGATGCCGGTGCTTCCGCGGCGGCGGCACGAGGTCAGCGAGCCGGTCGAGGAACTCAAAAGGCGAGAGGTCGACGACGCCATTGGCCCCCGGCCGCGTGGACTTGCGGCTGCGAGTGGGTCCGACCCAGTTGGCCGCCTTATGTCTCGGCAGCACGTAGCGGATGCGAGCGATCTGGCCATCTGCACCGCGGCTCACGAAGAGTCGCTCGAGCGCGAAGGGCGGCCGGGCACAGTATCGCGTCAGGTGTTCGAGGCTCTGAAAATAGCTCGGCACGTCGCGGTCTATTGAGCGTGATCCGAACACTGGCGTCGACTGAAAACCCGCTGTTCTCTCGAGCGACCATATCGCTGGCCGCATCGGCGTCGAGGAGCCGCTGCATGCGGAACCAACGCACGACACGACGGCGCACCTTCTCGGTGAGCGCGGCCAGATCGGCCTGGTTGATCGGTCGGGCCGGCAGGAACGCCGGCGGGGTGTCGCACCGCGCGGTGTCGGCAGGCGGCACGAAGACGCCTTCGGTTGCGCATACGTGCAGGTGCACGTGAGCTTCGAGCGCCGAGCCGAAGCGGTGCAGGAAGGACACGGCGCCGAGCCGTGGGCGAGCGGCTGCGGGGGCGCTGGCGTCACTCGTCACGCCTGCGACAGCGCCCAGCAGCCGCTCGATCTCCTCAATGAAGATTCTTGTGAGAGCGGCGACGGCCGCAGGCCGATCGGCGAGAAAACCCCGTAAATTCTTCGGCACCGAGATCACCCACTGTCGCACGGGCTTATCCTCGCGAGCGTCTCCCGCACCGGCCGGCTCTTGGTCGTCGACGAGCCGCCGGCGTCGTGCGGGTTCGCCGCCGAGGTGGCGGCGCGCGTCGCCGACAAGGGCTTCGACCTCCTCGACGCCCCCGTTCGCCGGCTCACCGGCGCCTTCGTCCCCACCCCCTACGCCCCCGCGCTCGAGGCGGCCTTCGTGCCCGCCGCCCCGGCGGCGCGCTTCCTCGACGACATGCGCCGGGGCTGCGAGGCCCCCGGGGGCTCGCCTGACGGCGGATTGCAACGCGGGATCAGGCGGCCGGGGCGCGGCGCGGCCGGGCGGCGCGCGGGGCGGAGGCTTCCACCAGATTCATCCCGCCGCGGTAGCGGTGGAGGCTCGCCGCCAGCGCCGTGCCCTGGGGGATCAGCCCGCCGGCGTCGCCGCGGATCGTCACCACGCCCGGCGACCGCTCCCAGCGCGACGCCACCATGTCGACGAAGCGCACGCGGTGCGCCGTCGGCCCCTTGCCCACCGGCTTGAGGGTGAGGAGGTCGTCGGGAAGGATCGAGTCGGCCTCGAGGAGGCGCCGCTCCACGCCCGGCGCGGGCGGCGGGGCCCCGAGGCGGAAGTCCATGGTCACCTCCATCCGGCCCCGCGCGAGCGCATGGCCGCGCGCGCCGTCGGGGGTCTCGACGAGGCCGATCGAGGGGGTGACGTACTTGGGGAAGCCGAGGTGATGCCCCCCCTGGCGCGCCACCCAGGTCGTCACCGGCATCGTCACCGGATACCACCCCTCCGCGCCCCCGTGGACGGCGCGCAGGAGCAGCGACCACTCCTGGTAGCGCACCAGCGGCCAGGGAACCACGTCGCGGTAGTCGATGAGGAACACCTTCACCACCGGACGGGCCGGCATCCCCAGCGCCCGCGGCAGGTAGCGCCGGTAGGCGGCGACGTCGGGCGGGGCGTAGTGCGTGGTCAGGCCGACGAGATGGCGGAACTGCCCGCCGGTCTGCGCGTAGAGGAGCCAGTCGAGGAGGGAGCGCATGGCGGGCGTGCGGGGGAGGGGGGAAGCGGAGAGCGGATGGGCATGCCTCCCCGGGCCCGCACACTAGCCGCCACCGCCGGGGGCGGACAAGGCTGGTTTCGCTCCGCCAGCGCTCACTTCGCCGCCGGCTCGAACCCGTGCTGGCGCATGAAGGGGGCGGTGACGGCCTCGCGGCCGCGGAAGGCCCGGTATCCCTCGCCGGGATCGACCGTGTTGCCCACCGAGAAGACGTGCTTCCGCAGGCGCTCCGCCACGGCCGCGTCCCACGGCCCCCCCGCCTCGGTGAACGCCTCCCAGGCGTCGGCGGTGAGGACGTCGCTCCAAAAGATAGCCCGGTCAATGGCACCTCCGCACCGGTCTTGCGGCTGATGAACGACTCGTGAGCCTCGGGAGGAGCGGCCCGGGCGTCCGGAGCGGGTTTCTCGAAACGCCCCGCACCCGCTTCGGTGGCGTTTTTCTGGCGTCTGCGCAGACCGCGTCCTAGTCGGCCGTTCCCGGGGCTTCGACGCCTCGCGCCCGACGCCGGTCAGAGGCTGTGGATGTCGATCACGGACAGCTCGTCTATCCGTCCCTGAAAGATTGCCCGGTCGTCATGGACCTGCACGAACTCCCCCTAGTACTACTACGTTAGCTCAACTGGAAT
>VGZO01000118.1 GCA_016872555.1 Planctomycetota bacterium | reverse complement strand
TCCACAAGATCGTTTTGGAAAACCTCGAGAGCTGGCTCGAGTGGCGAGACCGCGCCGAGCGGCCCGTTGCGGCATACGTCGAGGAGGAGCTCCGCGGCTATCTCGAGTGCGGGCTCCTCTGCTTCGGCTTCGCCCGCGCGCTGTGCACCGGCTGCCGCACGGGGTTTGTGGTGGCCTTCTCCTGCAAGGGCCGCGGGGTTTGTTCGGCCCGGCTGAGCCGGGCTCGGTAGCCATGGGAACCCTTGGCGTTCCCATCGGCTGCCAGGCAGGACGGGGCCATGGATGGCCCGCCCTGCCTGTGGCTAGCCCCGCCGGTGCCCGTGCTCAATGAGCAGATCCGTGAGATCGTCGAGCACCGTACATTCTTCTTGGTAGGTCATCGCGGGTTCCTTCTTGGTGAGGTGACACTTCCAAGAAAGCCTCGATGACCCGCCTTTTCAAACTGGCGGCCGGTATGGGCCTGCCCTCGTCTCGCTACGCTCGACTCGAGCAGGTTCATACCGGTGATTTACAGAGGAGACGTTACACGACCTGCTCCGCTACAACCTCCGGAGCGTGAAGGCCCATCTGCTCCGCGAGGCCTTCCAGCGATTCTGGGAATACACGAGCCCAGCGGCGGTTGGAAACTTCCTCGACGAGTGAACCACCGGCGCGATGCGGAGCCGCCTCGACCCGATGAAGAACGTCGCCCGCAGCATGCGACGCCATCGCCATCTGATCCTCAACTGGTTTCGGGCCGGAGGCACGATCTCGGCGGGAGTCGTCGACGGTTTCAACGGCAAGGCGAAACTGACCACTAAAAAAGCGTTCGGCTTCCGAACGTCACGCGGCATCGAAATCGCCCTGTTTCACGTCCTCGGACGACTACCAGAGCCGGATTTCACCCAAAGATTCTGCTGAGAAGGCAAAAAGAAAAGGACCCGTGATTGGGGAAACCACGGGTCCGAAGCGGCTTTCGAAGTGAAGGTCTTGGGGGGGGAACAGCCGCCGACGAGGTTGGTTCGGGAAGATCCCGCGACTTCGTGCCGCTGAAATCCTCTCCGAGTGAGCGATAGAGGGAGAATAGCACGACACCCGGATCCTGTCGACAGCCGGGCGCGCCGGATCGGAGATGGTCGCAACTCCATGATCTGCAAAGGCTTGGGATAGGTGCTGTCGGAGGCAGGGGGGCCGATTGCGATTTTCACCCGATCCTCACAAGTAGCAGGAGCCACGCGTGCGAAAACGGTGCGTTTGACGGCGACCCGGGAAGCCGACGGCGTTTCCCGCGGTCGCTGGAGTAGACAACAGCCACGGACGGCATCGTTCATGGACATGCGGCGATCGGCAGTTCTGGCTTTCCGCAGGGCAACCTCGATGAAGATGAAGCCAACGCTTTCGGCGTTTCTCCGCCGCTTGCCGACCAGCCAGAGCTGGCGGCAGACGGCGGCGTGCCTGTTGGTGTGTGGCGCGCCCGGCCCAGCGTGGCTGGCGGCCGACGAACCCGCACCGGCCGGCGGCCAAGCGACGGTCGAGGCGGTCTACGTCCTCGATGACCAGCCCCTGCCGCTGCCCCGCGGCGTCGATCGGCAGCGCGCCGGACGGTATCGGCTCGGAGGCTTGAGCGATCTTGTGGCGCTCGGCGAAGGGAAGGGGCGCGGCACGCGGTTCCTCGCGATCACCGACCGCGGACCCAACGCCGAGGTACTGATCGAATCGCCGACCGGCGAACCGGCACGGCGGCTCCGGACGCTGCCTGTGCCCGAGTTCAGCCCGGTGCTCCTCGAACTGAAGCTCGTCGAAGCGCACGGCAGGCGCCCCGACCGCGCGACCGACGAGCCGCCCGATGGGCGGATCGAGGTCACCTCCGCCAGGCCGCTGCGCACTGCGTCCGGGAAGCCCACGTCGGGCCGGCCCGTCGCCCCGCGCCCTCTCGACGCACCCGTGTTCGATCCCCGCACCGGCCTGCCGCTGCCTCCCGACCCCGACGGCTACGACACCGAGGGGCTCGCCCGTCTGCCCGATGGCACGCTGTGGATCGCCGAGGAATACCTGCCGTCGCTCGGACGGCTGTCGGGGGAGGATCGGATCGTGCAGCGCCATGTGCCGATCGGGACTGGCCCGCTGGCGAATGGCCCGCTGGCGCCTGGCCCGGTCGCGGCCGACGCGATCGTGAGCCACACACTGCCCGAGGCGCTCGCCCGGCGCCGCGAGAACCGCGGGTTCGAGGCGTTGGCCGCCAGCCGCGACGGCCGCCGGCTGTACGCGCTGATGCAGAGCCCGGCGGCGACCGACGGCGGGCCGGGGATCGACGCGGCGCTGATCGAGTTCGACCCGCGCGGTGGTACGACGATCGCCGAACACGCCTACCGTCTCGGCGATCCCGGCGACGCCGATGCCGACGCGATCCGCGCCGCCGACGGCAAGCTCTCGGCGCTCACCGTGCTCGACGACGGAGCGCTGCTGGTGGTCGAGCAGTCGGCGACGGAGAGCCGGCTGTACCGCGTCGCGCTGCCGGCGGCGGGCGGGAAGACCGGGGCGGCGCTCGACAAGACGCTCGTCGCCGATCTCCTGCCGCTCGCGCCGCGGCTGGCGCGCGACATCGATTCCGGCAGCGAGCCACCGGCGCGGCCGGCCGACCTCAAGATCGAGGGACTGGCATGGCTCGGTGACGGCCGCGTGGCGATCGTCAACGACAACGACTTCGACATCGCCGCGGCCGACGCCGACAAGGCGGCTGCGCGGCGCAGTTGCCTGTGGATCCTGCGCGTGCCGCACCTCTGAGCAGCCCGTGCGGGACCAACGGTCGTCACCCACAGGTGGGGTGCCGGTCGAGTTGGCATTTTGCCGGCAAAAATGCCAACGGTGTCTGCACGTCGGCGTCGAAGCCCGCGGCGCTTGGGCGCTCCGCGCGCCCCGCTTCAACCCGTCGGTTTTGCTACATTTCCGGTCTTTCCTTCGGACCCCCGTCTTCGCAGGAGCCCCGCGATGGCCGCCCGCCCCGCCGATCCGTTTTCCGCCCGCGCGCCGTTCGAGACGGGCTCCGGCAAGGCGACGCTCTACCGGCTGCGGGCTCTCGACGACGCCGGCGTGACGAACACCGCGCGGCTGCCATATTCGATCCGCACCGTGCTCGAGGCGCTGCTGCGGACCTGCGACGACTACGAGGTGACCGAGGCCGACATCCGGGCGCTCGCCACCTGGAACGCCGCCCGGCCGGC
>VGZO01000117.1 GCA_016872555.1 Planctomycetota bacterium | reverse complement strand
GTCGGGCCATCCCGATTCCCCCCACTACGTCGACCAGGCCGAAAAGCTCTACGGCCCGCGCGCGATGAAGCCCACCTGGTGGGATCCCGCCGAGCTGGCCGAGCATGTCGAGAGCACCCGCACCTTCACGGACCTTCCCTGACGTTTTCCCCCACGAGGTCACCGATGCCGCCGCTCGTTTGCCGGTTTTCGCTCGCTGCCGTCATGCTCGCGCTTGCCGCGCCGTCTCCGTCTGCATCCGCCCAGGGCCCGGCGCCGCGGCGCGACGGGTCGCTCGTGGTCGAGGCCAAGCCGGTGAAGCCGGAGGAGGCGGCCAAGCACGTGGGCGAGTGGTGTGTGGTGACGATGAAGGTCTCGAGCAGCCGGCTGATGGCCGATGCGGGCCGCTGCTACCTCAACTCCCGCAAGGACCATCGCGACAACGACAACTTCACCGCGGTGATCTTCAAGCAGGGGCTGGAGAAGTTTGCCAAGGCCGAGATCGACGATCCGTCGAAGCACTTCCTCGACAAGACGGTCCGCGTGACCGGGACGATCGAACTGTATAAGGAGAAGCCGCAGATCAAGGTGGAGCTGGTGGATCAGATCGAGCTGGTCGACGCGCCGGCCCAAGCGGCCGGGGCGCGGCAGGAGTGATGAAGAGTGGGGCGTCAGGGCGCGGGGAGTTTGTCGCGGGGCGCGGGGCTTTGGGCGTGGGGAGCGGGGTGTGACCTCAGCTCGGGCTCTGCAGAGGGGGCGCCCCTCGCGCCTTTGCCCTCGCATCAGCCCGCAGCCAGTGGGTGACGGGCCGATGCGAGGGCGACGGCGGAGGGGCTTCGCGGGTCCCGTTTCTGGGAAAAGACGCGCACGCGGCTTGGTGGGGATTGGACGCCGGGGAATCGCCGGGGGACGCCAGGGGACGCCAGGGGTTGGTGTTGGGTTGACGCGTCTCGGGCGGCGCCGTGGGCTGCATGGCGGGCGGTGCCTCGGGCTGCAAGGCGGCCTGCAGGCAGCCTCGCCTCGAGTGATCGGCAGAGCCGGAGCCCGGAGGCGGTCATGGGGCGACGTGTCCCGCGGGATGCCGGGCTTGGGCGTTGACGGTCCCGGGGTTGCGAGCCGGTATCGTCGTAGTTCCACCGCAAAGCGGCGAATCGTAAAGTGTCTTCCCGTGGGGCCGGCGAAGCCCCTCCGCCGTCGCCCTCGCATCGGCCCGTCGCAACTGCATGCGGGTCGATGCGAGGGCAAAGGCGCGAGGGGCGTCCCCCTCTGTCGAGCCCGAGCAGAGGCTTCGACCTCATCGCCGCACAAGGAACCCCAGCCCGCCATGACCGCCCCCGCCGACTCGCATGGCGTCCCCCTCTGTCGAGCCCGAGCAGAGGCTTCGACCTCGGCGACGCACAGGAGTCCCAGCCCGCCATGACCGCCCCCGCCGACTCGCATGGCGTGCCGCAGCAGCTTGGCCGGATGGTGGCGTTGCCGGCGTCGCCGGATGCCGCGGTCCTCGAGCGTGTCGCCAATCCGCATCCCGACACGGTCTACCTCACGCGGTTCACCTGCCCGGAGTTCACGTCGCTGTGCCCGGTGACGGGCCAGCCCGACTTCGCCCACCTCGTGATCGACTACGTTCCCGGCGAGTGGCTCGTCGAATCGAAGTCGCTCAAGCTCTACCTCGCCAGCTTCCGCAACCACGGCGCGTTCCACGAAGACTGCACCGTGGCGATCGGCAAGCGCCTCGTGGCCCTGCTCGCCCCGCCTTTTCTGCGGATCGGCGGGTATTGGTTTCCGCGCGGGGGGATGCCGATCGACGTCTTCTGGCAGCATGGCTCGATTCCTCCCGGCCTCTGGCTCCCCGACCAGGGCGTGCCCGGCTACCGCGGCCGCGGCTGAGCGGGCGCTCCTTCCCCCGAACACGCGAGGCACCGATGACGCGCGCCAGCTTCGTGATCGCCGCCTGCCTGGTCATCCTCGGCATCGCCCCCGCGTCGGCCGCGCCGCCGCGGCCCAATATCCTCCTCGTCGTCGCCGACGATCTCGGCTGGGCCGACGTCGGCTGGCATGGCGGCTTCGGCAAGACGCCGGTGATGGACCGGCTCGTGCGCGAGGGGGTCGAGCTCGACCGCCACTACGTGCAGCCGGTCTGCACGCCCACGCGCACGGCGCTGCTCACCGGCCGCTATCCGAGCCGGTTTGGTCCGCAGGCCCTGATCGCGAGCAACCGCCGCGCCGTGCCGCTCGGCACGGTCACGCTCGCTGAGGCGCTCCGCCGCGCGGGCTATGCGACGTTCCAATCGGGCAAATGGCATCTCGGTTCGCGGCCGGAGTGGGGGCCGACGCACTATGGCTTCGACCATGGCTATGGCTCGCTGACCGGCGCCGCCGATCCGGTGACCCACCACTACCGTCCTGGCCATGCCTTCACCGACACCTGGCATCGCGACGGCGTGCCGCTTCGCGAGGAGGGCAACGCCACCGAGCTGGTCACGGCGGAGGCGGTGCGGCGGATCCGCGAATCGGCTCCGCAGCCGGGCGCCGCGCGGCGGCCGTGGTTTGTCTACGTGCCCTTTCACGCGGTCCACAATCCGGTCGACGCGCCGAGCGGGTTCAAGCGGCTCTACGACGGCGTCCGCTTCGATCCCGACGACGTGCGTCATGAGTCGCGGCTGCGGCTGGCGGCGATGATCGCCCAGCTCGACGCCTCGATTGGCCGGCTGGTGGCTGCGGTGGACGACACCGGCCAGCGGGCCGACACGCTGATCGTGTTCACCAGCGACAATGGCGGGATCGAATCGGTGAACAATCCCTATGACAGCGCCGTGCCGCCGTCGCCGTTCAACAGTGAAAACGATCCGCTGCGGGGTCAGAAGGCGCAGCTTTACGAAGGTGGCATTCGGGTCTGTGCGTTTGCCAACTGGCCGGGTCGGTTGGCGCCGCGGAAGGTGACGTCGCCGCTGCACGCGGTCGACTGGCTGCCGACGCTCCTGCCGCTGGCGGGGGCGGCGCTTCCCGAGGGGGTGGCCCTTGATGGCGTCGATCGCTGGCCGGCGCTAGGCAGCAGCGAGCTGGTGCCGCGGGGTCGGCCGATCGTGGTGCGGAGTGCGGAGGGGGTGGCGGTGATCGACGAGGGGGTGAAGCTGATCCTTTCCGACGCGGTGCCGGCGAAGAAGGACCAGCCGGGGTCGGGCCGACCGGCAAAGGAAGAGCTTTTTTATCTGTCGCGGGATCCGTTCGAGAAGTCGGACTGCCGGTCGCCGGAGGATCGGCCGACGATCGAGCGGCTCCGTTCGATCGCGCTGGCGGAGCGGGCGAAGGACATCACCGAGCTGCCGGCGGATCTGGTCGGGGCGCCTAAGTAGGGGAGGGG
>VGZO01000116.1 GCA_016872555.1 Planctomycetota bacterium | reverse complement strand
CGTTCGCTGACAAAAAACCGCTCGAAGTCCCGCTCAAACCACATGGATGGCTACTTTACGCTGGCAACGGAAAACAGCCAAACGGCGGACAACCGCTTCCTCTGTCTGACTGCGAAACGAGCCTCGGGGCACGCCGCCGTCCCTCACGGCTGCCAGTACGTCGATTCGGGGTTCGCGCGATACGCGATCCGCATCTGCGGCGTCTCGATCCGCCGGCCGGCGCTGGTGAGCGATTCCACCCCCGCCACCACCATCCCCGACGTGAGCAGCGTCCGCTCGATCGGATAGGGCGCCTTGCCCGTCACGATCATCTCCTCGATGTGCCGCACCAGCGGCGTGAAGAAGTCGGCCGTCGATGCCCCCCAGGTCGGCATCGGCAGCACCATCTGGCAGGAGATCGTCTCCCCCGTGTCGGCTCGGCGGCCGGCGTAGTTGAAGTCGCGGATCGGCGCCATCAGGACCGTCGTCCGGAAGCCGTCGGCGTGTTCGACTGAGTAGCCGGTCGAATCGCGGCACGCCTCGCGCGCCCAGGCGAAGCTCACCGGCGCCGTCGGATAGCCCCCCTCGACCGGCAGATTGTGGCTCCGCGCCAGCGCCGCCACGACCAGCTCGCGCGTCACCTGCCGCTCGGGGGCGGCAAGCGCCTCCCAGAGCTTCTCGCGGCGCAGCGCCTGCACCGCCACGATCCCGGCCTCCCCTCCCTTCCTCCGCTCCGACATGCACTGCGCGGTTTCCAGCGCGTGGAAGTCGTAGCTGTCGGGGCCACCGTAGGCGACGCACACGCTCTCCACTAGCGCCGTATCGAGCGGCAGGTCGATCGCCGGCTCGCGGAGCGTGACCGGCAGCGACGACCCGGCGTGGAGCGGGAAGCCGAGGCGCCGGGCGTCGTCCACCATCTCCCGGCACTCCGGCCACGTGGTCGAGAGGTGCTTGTCCATGAACACCGGCACCGCCCGCCCCGCCGCCTCGAACGCCCGGACGCACTCCTTGAACCAGCGGTAGCGCGGGTAGCGTGTCTGCCCCGTGGCGGTCCGCGGATACTCGCCGTGCTCGGCGATGATCACCACGCCGTCGACCGCCAGCTTCCCGGTGCCCAGCGTGAGCGCCTGCTCGACGCTCGGCGCGAGCGTGAGGCCGTATTTCTCGGCCCGCGAGCGCGCGAGATCCTTCCGCGGCCAGTCGGGAAATTGGTCGACGTACAGGCCCGCGATCTCGACGCGCGGCTCGTGCCAGGCGCCGCGCCAGGCGTGGCCGATCGCGAGCCGGTCGAGGAAATGCTGCGAGTGGGAATGCTCGTGGACGACCGTGCCGAGAAACGCGATCCGGGGGCGCCGCTCGGCACCCCGCGCCGCGGCAGGCAGCCCGACGAGCGCGGCGGCGCCGCCGGCGAGGATGTGGCGCCGCGAGGGTCTGACGGAGCGGATGGACGTCATCGGAACACCTCCAAGGAGCGATGAGACGCACCGGCTCAGGCGCCGTGCGTCAGGGATCGTGGGGGAAGCGCCGGCGTTCTTCCGGCCAGAGCACGGCCCAGGCGGCGAGTGCCACGAGTGTCACGGCGCCGGCCGCGGCCAGGCCGACGGAGAACGATCCGGTCTGGTCGGCAAGCCGTCCGAACGGCTTCTGGAACCAGGCCGAGGCGACCCAGGCGACGAAGCTCGCCACGCCGGTGACGAGCCCCTGGTGGCGGCGCGAGATGTCCTGCGTGAACGAGTAGTAGATCGGAAACATCCCCAGTGCACCGGCCCCGGCGACGAGGACGACGGCCAGCAGCAACGGCCCGGCCGCGAGCCACGGCATCGCCACCAGCCCCACGCAGGGGATGCAGCACGCCGCGAACGTGGCGACGCGCGACCGCTTCACGCTCCACCCGGCTCCCGCCAGCCGCCAGGCGAGGTACCCGGCGGCGATACAGCCGACGTCGGAGATCGCGAACCAGCCGGCGGTGAACCAGAGTGTGAACTCCTCGCCGTAGCCATGCTCCTGCTGGAGGATCTTCGGCACCCAGGCGCGGAGGATCTGCCAGACGGTGTTGATGATCGTCACGACGACGAGAACGGCGACGATCTTTCGCACCAGGCCGTCGCGCTCGTCGCCGGCGACGTCACCGGGAGCGGCGGCCCGGAGGTGGAAATCGCTCTCGTGCGTGATCGCCAGCCAGGCCACGATCCACGCCGTGCCGACGAGGCCGACGATCTGGAACGCGAGCCGCCACGAGTGCCCGAGGCGCACGATCAGCAGCCACATCACCAGCGGCGTGAGGATCGAGCCGACCGACGTGCCGCTCTGGAGGATCCCGTTGCCGAGCGTCCGGCCGCGCGACGAGAGCAGCGCCTGCGTCGTCTTCAGGGCACAGGGCCAGTGGGCCGCCTCGAAGAAGCCGAGCAGGCCGCGGCCGGCGAGGAGCGACTGGAAGTCGTCGGCATAGCCGGTGAGGAAGCCGACGAGCGACCAGGCGGCGAGCGCCCCGGGATAGAGCCAGCGCACGCTCGTGCGGTCGGCGAGGACGCCGAACAGGAGCGAGCCGGCGGCGAAGCCGTAGCCGAACCACTCCTCGAGCCGGCCATAGTGCTCGTTGGAGAGGGAAAACTCGTTCGTCACGCGGACCGCGACGTTGGCCAGCGTCTGCCGGTCCATGTAGTTGATCGCCGACGCCGCCAGCAGCAGCAGCGCGATCGCCGCCACGCGGCGGTCGAGCGGCGCTGCCGGGTTCGCGCCGCCGGGGAGCATCTCAGCCCTCCCACGAGCGGCCGTCCCAGCGGACGACGCGCTCGAGCCAGGCACCGAGGTCGGCGGAGAACATCGCCAGCAGCAGCTCCCCCTTCTCCGCCGTCGCCAGCGCCGGGGATCCGATGTGGCCGGGCGCGGTGCGCTCTTTCGTGATCCAGGCGCGGAACCCGGGGAGGAATGGGTTGCCGAACGGCACCTCGGCCAGTCCGGTGTGGGGCCTGACGAGGTCGGGGCGGAGTCGGAGGACCATCGACGTCTCCCACTCGCAGGCATGCCCCATCTCGCGCTGGTGGAACGCCGCGTCGTGCTCCCAGGGGCGCGTGCCGAGCCCCCAGTAGGTCGTGAACGCCAGCAGCAGGTCGGCGCGCGTCCGGTGGCGCTGGCGAACCTCGAACAACGCCTGCTTGGCGGGCACGTCGTTGCCACCGTGGCCGTTGACGACGACGATCCGCCGGAAGCCGTGGGCGAGCCAGTTTTCCACCAGGTCGCCGACGAGGTCGAGCCACGTCCGCGGCGCCGCCGAGAGCGTGCCGGGGAAGTCGAGATGGTGGTGCGAGTTGCCGAGCCACTGCAGCGGGCAGACGAGGATCCTGTCGGCAAGGGCCGCTTCCGTGCGGCGGACGATCTCGCCGAGCAACAGGC
>VGZO01000115.1 GCA_016872555.1 Planctomycetota bacterium | reverse complement strand
CCCGGTCGATCTTCCACAGCCCGAGGCCGACGGCAGGCAGCGGCTGGTCGGCGGCGCCAAACGCGGCGGGCACGGCGACGGGGAGCGTGGTGGAGGGCATTGGGGAGGGGAGTGGGAGGATAGAGGAGTGGGAGGGTAGGGGAGTGGGAGGATAGGGGAGTGGGAGGATAGGGGAATGGGGGAGTGGGGGAGTAGGGGAGCCACGATGCCAAAGGGCCTGGGAGACAGGAGACAGGAGCAAGAAACAGGAGACACGAGACACGAGTAACGACCGGCAGGGTGCAGCAGGCGCGGCATCATCGCGGGCGTGATCGAACCAACGCGACGACGAGCGACCACGAGCGACCACTGTAGCGGAGCCAGTCGAGGAAGCCCGTCCCTCCGGCAGAGTCGGCACCTGGAGCCGCGACATGCCCACAGCCCCGTTGGCGTATCATCACGCCAGCGCGCGGCCAAAACGGCGGCTCTCGAGAGACGGCTCTTCCGACGGCGAGCGTCTTCATCTTCATGAAAACCCGATCTGCTCCCAGTGACGCCGGCAAGCGTGGCGCGAAGTCGAGACGGCCGTCCCGACATGCATCACGCGCCCACCGTGCATCACCGTTCCGCCATCCATGGGGCCCGCGTAGCCCCTCCGCCGTCGCCCTCGCATCGTCCCGTCGCAACCTCGTGCGGGTCGATGCGAGGGCAGAGGCGCGAGGGGCGTCCCCCTCTGCAGAGCCCGAGCTGAGGCTGCCCCCTCGTGCTTCCTCGGTCAGACCAAGACCGGTCGGGCGGTGTCGCATCGCATTCGCCATCACTGCGCTCCTCCTCACCCCCGCAGCGAGCGCTACCGAGCCAGCCTGGCGCGTCGGCGTGGCCCGGCGCGTGATCACGCCGACGGAGCCTGTGTGGCTGGCGGGCTACGGCACGAAGCGCGAGCCCGACGGAAAACACCACGACCTGTGGGCCAAGGCGCTCGCCTTCGAGGCGGCCGACGGCGGCCGGGCGGTGCTGATCACCAGCGACTTCCAGGGGGTGCCGGCGAGCATGAGCGACCGCGTCTTCGCGCGGCTCGCCGCCGACCATGGCCTCGACCGGGCGCGGGTGATGTTTGCCTACTCCCACAACCATTCGAGCCCGCGCCTCGGCGACGATCTCCTCGACTACTATCCGGTCGATCCCGCCCAGGAAGCGCTCGTCGAGCGCTACACGACGTCGTGCGTGGAGACCTGCGTCGGGCTCGTCGCCGACGCGCTGGCCGCCCTCGCCCCCGCCACGCTCCGTGTCGGCGTCGGCCGGACGACGTTCGCGGTCAACCGCCGCGACAACCCCGAAACCGAGGTCGCCGAGCGGATCGCCCGGGGCGAACCGCTCCGTGGCGTCACCGACCACACGGTGCCCGTGCTCACCGTCACGCGTCCCGACGGCCGGCTCGACGCGATCCTCTTCGGCTACGCCTGCCATCCGACGACTCTCTCGGCGACGACCTACTGCGGCGACTACCCCGGCTTCGCCCAGGTCGCCCTCGAACAGTCCCACCCCGGCACGACGGCGCTGTTCGTCAACACCTGCGGCGGCGACCAAAACCCGCTCCCGCGCCGCAGCGTCGCGCTGTGCCAGCGGTATGGCGCGATGCTCGCCGCCGGCGTCGAGGAGGCACTGCGCGGCGTGCTCGAGACCGTGCCCTGCCGGCTGCGGACGGCGTTCCGGATGATCGACCTCGACTACGAGCGCGTCGTCACCGCTGCCGACCTTCGTGCCGCCGCCGACGACGGCAACGCCATCAAGGCGCGCTGGGGGCGGCGGTTGCTGGCGAAGCTCGAAGCGGGAGGCTCGTTCGCTTCGGCCTATCCCTACCCGCTGCATGCCTGGCGGCTCGGCGACACGCTCGTCGTCGGCATGGGTGGAGAGACGGTGGTCGACTACGCGCTGCGCTTCAAGCGGCAGTGGGGGCCGGGCACGTGGGTCCTCGGCTACACCGACGACATGGCGGCCTACATCCCCTCGCGGCGCGTCTGGGAGGAAGGGGGCTACGAAGGGGGTTCGTTCCTCTATGAATATGGCCGGCCGGCCTTCCGCTGGGCCGGCACGGTCGAAGACACGGTCACGCGCGCCGTGGAAGCGCTCGTCGACGAAATCGACGCCGCGCCGTCCCCACGGCGCCCCGCTCCGGAGAACCCACGATGACACTCGGCTGCCGCTCGACGCTGCCCCTCCCGGCCGGCTGGCCGGCCGCATCCCGCGGCCGCGAGTTTCGTCCACGGTCTGCGAGCGCCGTGGTCCTCGCCGCCCTGCTGGCTTCGGCAGGCGCACCAAGCCCGGCTGCCGCAGCCGACCTGGTGGCGAAGGGGGAGGAGGGGCGGGTGGTCGTCGGCGAAGTCGGCGGGGCGCCGGTCGCGAGCTTCGTCTATGCCGACCGGGCGATCGGTCGGCCGGCGCTCCGCGATCTGCGCGCGCCCGGAGGCCTGCTCGTCACGCGCCCCTGTCCGCCGCGGCCGGGGATCGACGCAAGTGACCATGCCACGATGCACCCGGGGGTGATGCTCTGCTTCAGCGATCTGTCGGGCGCCGATCCATGGCGCCACAAGACGGCCGTGCGCGTGACCGCCTGCACGCCCGAGCCAAGCCCGGCCGGGACGGCCGCGATCACCTGCGTGAGCGAGTATCTCGACACCCCCGCCGACACGCCGGCAGCCGGCGTGGTCTGCCGCGAGCGGTCGCGGATCACGCTGTCGGACCGAGCGCTCGCCGGCCATCCGGTGCGCGTCGTCACCTGGGAAGGGGAGCTCGCCGCCGCGGGCACGCCGGTGGCGTTCGGCGACGTCGAGGAGATGGGGTTGGGGATCCGGCTGATCGGCTCCCTCGCCCCGCGCGGCGGTGGCCGGTATCTGGCCGATCACGGCGGCGTGAACGAAAAAGAGGTGTTCGGCAAGCGGGCGGCGTGGGTCGACGCGGCAGGGGAGGAAGAGGGAGCGCGGGTCGGGGTCCTCGTCGTCCCCGCTGCCGGCCGGCCGTGGCGGTTCCACGCCCGCGACACAGGCTGGTTGCTTGCCAATCCGTTCGGCAGCCGCGCCTACGGGGCGGCCGAGCCGGGGGGAGCGGCGCTCGCACCGGGTGCCACGCTGTCGCTCCGCGTCGTGCTCATCCTCCATGGCCCGGTCCCGGACGACGCCCTGGGGCGCATTGCTGCCGAAGCGGCGGCGCTGCGGTAGGCTGCCCGCCGCTCGACGCTCGACACCCGACCCGCATGCCCTCCGGAGCCGACCGATGGTTCTCTCCACCGATGCTTCCGCTGCCGATTCGTCGCTCAGCCGCCGCGGGGCCGTGACCACGCTCGCCGCCGGGTTCGCGCTGGCCGTCCAGCCGATCGGCGCCCAGACGATCACCACCGACACCGACGGCCTCGTCGCCGATGTCGTCCA
>VGZO01000114.1 GCA_016872555.1 Planctomycetota bacterium | reverse complement strand
CTCCGGCGACCAATCGGGATCCTCGGCCTTGGAAGGCGCCTCCTTCGCGATGATCCCCTTCTTGAAGCCTGCGGCCTCGAAGGCCGGCTGCCACTCCTCGATCCCCGCCTTCACATAGGGGACGAGCCAGCTCGGTGTCGCCGGATCCACATAGTAGACGATCGGCTGCTTGGGCTCGGAGAGTGCCGCATTCGGATCCTTCTTCTCGAGGCGCCAGCGGGCGATGAAGTTCCGCTGCTGCGCGCGCTGCTCGGGCCGGCTGAAGTCGACGGTCGAGGTGAAGAAGTAGCCGACGCGCGAATCGCGCAGACGCGGCATCATGGGTTGCTCGGGGAGCTTCACCATCGACCAGTGGATGACGAACGACTTGCTCACCGCCGGGGTCCCCGGCGCGGGCTGTGAGGGCGGGAGCCCCGGCAGGAGCGATTGTGGGGTGGGCTGCGCCGCGATGGTCAGCGTCGCCTCCACCTCGATGTTCTTCGGATAGGTCGCGACCCGCTCGAGGAAGGACCGCGCGGCATCGACGGAGCCGCGATAGCGACGGACGACGCTGATCTCGCTGGGCGGATTGGTGTAGGTGCGCGAGACCTCGATCACCGCCGCCGAATCGGGGCCGTATGCCGCGACGTTGAACGACCCGAGGATCGCGTCGTAGTTCGCGTTGGCGACCGCCTCGGCGATCGGGTTGCTCGGATCGGAGACGATCGCGTAGGAGACGCTGCGGAGGAGGACGCGATGCCCCTTTCGCTCCCAGCGCACGACACGCTCATCGAGCGCCTGACCGCCGTAGCCGTCCCCTTCATTCGTTTTGGTGATGGAGGTGACGAGGAGGAGATCCTTCCCCATCTCGGCGGCCGGGATCTCGTAGTAGAGCTGGCTCCCGATCTGATGGGTCTTGAAGAGGCCGGCCTTGGTCTTGACCTCACCGCGGATCACCTGGTTGTAGGGGCGCGGCTGCGGGTCGGCGGGCTGGGCGCCGGGGGCGCCACCAGCCGGCTGCTGGCCAGCGGCATTCGCGCCACCCTGCGGGGCAGGGGCGCCATTCGCGGGGCGCGCGGGAGCGGGCGCGGGCGCCGCAGCTGGGACGGCTGGAGCGGCACCGGGCGTCGGCGTCGGGGTCGTGGATGGGGTCGAAGGCTGGCAGGCGAGCGCCAACGCCGCGAGCCCACCCAGCCACAGCTTCGGTCGAGTCGAGGTCATGAGGGGACGAGGGGGTGAAAGAACCCACGGTCACCATGACCGCGGCGGTGCGACAGACCACTAATCCTACACGCCGTACCGGATGGCGTCGTTGCCAAATCGCTCTCGGACACGGTCCACGGCACGGGAGACCGCTCGGTCCTCAGGGCGCTCCGCCGGTAGCGCGGTCGACACGGCGTCGGGGGTGATGGGCCCGCGAGCCGGTGGTGCGAAGAGGCCTAACTGCTCGGCGTCGGGCCGCGGTATGAGCCCACCGCACGAGACGCCGACCAATCGGGCCGGGACGGTGCGTGCCTTCCGCAGCCGTGCGAGCAGTGTGACGGCCAGGTCGGCGATCGCGCGGTCGCTCTCCACCGCGTCGGCAACGGTCGTGCTCGCGAGCCGCGTGGTGAAGTCGGCGTCCTTGATCTTCACCGTAATCGTGCGCGCGGCGAGGCGCTCGGTGCGGAGCTCGGATGCGACACGTGCCGCGAGGCTCCGCAACGTGACGGCGATCGCCCGAACATCGCGGATGTCGCGATCGAAGGTCGTCTCGCGGCTCACCTGCTTGGCCGGCGCGCGCCCCTCGACCGGGGCCTCATGGCGCCCGAGACACCGCTCCCGCAGCCAGGCGGCAGGGCGTGTCCCGAGCCACCGCGTGAGCGTCCGCGGATCGACGGCGAGGACATCAGGGACCCGCTCGAGTCCGAGCGAGGCGAGCTTGGTCTGGAGCTTGGGCCCGACCCCAGGGATCTGGGCGAGGGCACAGCTGCGCATGAAGGTCGCCTCATCCCCCTCGTGGACGAGGTGCACGCCATGCCCACCGACCCCCGCCCGCGGCTTCGCCTTCTCGGCGGCGAGCTTGGCGATCAGCTTCGAGGTGCCACCGCCCAAAGAGAGCCAGATCCCCGTCTCGTGGTGGACCGTCGCACGGATGCGCTGCGCGGTCTGCTCGAAGCTCTCGGGGGCGTAGAGCGCCTCGGTGCCGGAGAGATCGAGATACCACTCATCGATGCTCGCCGCCTGGACGACCGGGGTGAAGCGCTGGAGCACCGCGCCGATCGCGCGCGAGGTGGTGGAACAAGCCGCGCGCGGGACGGGGACGCAGAGCGCATCGGGACAGAGCCGGAGCGCCTGTGCGATCGGCATCGCGGAGCGCACCCCGTAGGCCCGGGTCTCGTACGAGGCGGAGCAGACCACACCGCGCGAGTTGGGTCGCCCTCCGACGATGAGTAGCGGGGCGCGGCCCGCCCCCTCGGGATCCGCCATGCGCGCGACGGCGACGAAGAAGGCGTCGGCGTCAGCGAGGAGGATCCGGCGGGGCGTCATGGGAGACGGAACATACGATAAATTCCTCGGCGATGACGGCCCCCGACCTCCCCCTCTGGACCCCGAGCCGCGAGGCGGCGGCGGAGAGTGCGCTCGCCCGGTTCTGCTGGACGGTGAGTGCCGTCGACCCGACCGCCCCCGAGGCCTCCGCCCCGTACGAGGCGTGGCACGCCTGGTCGGTCCGCGAGTCCGAGCGGTTCTGGGCCCAGGTCTGGCGGCTGACCGGGGTGATCGCGGCGCCGCATGGCGAGGGGCCGGGCGCCCCGCCGCCCTGGGAGACGGTGCTGATCGATGGCGACCGGATGGCGCCCCCGCATGGCGCCGCGGGGCCGCACTGGTTCACCGGGGGCCGGCTCAACTTCGCGGAGAATCTGTTGCGCCGTCGCGACGGGGCCACGGCGATCGTCGCGCGCGACGAGCAGGGACGGCGCCGAACCCTCACCTTCGCCGAGCTCGCCGATGCGGTGCGCCGATGCGCTGGGGCGCTCCGCGCGGCCGGTGTCGCTCCCGGTGACCGCGTGGTGGGATTCCTCCCGAACATCCCGGAGGCGGTGATCGGGGCACTTGGCGCCGCGAGCGTCGGTGCCGTCTGGTCGTCGTGTTCGCCGGACTTCGGGGTGGGTGGGGTTCTCGATCGGTTCGGACAGATCGCGCCGAAGGTGCTGATCGTCGCCGATGGCTATCACTACGCGGGGAAACGAATCGACTGCGTGGCGCGCAGCGTGCAGATCGTCGCGGCGCTGCCGAGCGTGGAGCAGCTGATCGTGGTGCCGTTCCTCGATGATGCGCCGGCGCGCGCCGATGTCGCGGCGCAGCTGCCGAAGTCGACTCGTTGGGACGACTTCCTCGCGCGCGGCGCGGCGGCACCCGAGCGATTCGAACATCTCCCGTTCGATCACCCGCTCTACGTGATGTACAGCTCGGGGACCACGGGGCTCCCGAAGTGCATGGTGCATGGCG
>VGZO01000113.1 GCA_016872555.1 Planctomycetota bacterium | reverse complement strand
ACCAGCGACGGCCGCCTGCTCCGCGAACGCCTCGGCTCCGACACCACCCCCGCCCGCTGGAGCACGATCGGCCTGGTCGACGCCACTGCCTGACCACGGCACCGCCATGACACCACATCCCGCCCCCGTACCGACGCCCGACGAGATCCGTGCCCTCGTCGCCGAGGTGATCCGCCGGCTCCGCACCGCCGGTCCTGCGGCCGGCACCGCGGCGTTTCCGACCGGCGCGGCTTCCGGCGCCGCGCCGGGAGTCGCCTCGGGCTCCGCACCGCCTTCCGCACGGATCGCCGAGCGGGTCATCGCCGTGGCCACGATCGACCGCCTGCCGGCCGGCACGGCGCGGATCGTCGTCGATCCGCGCGCGGTGATCACGCCGTCGGCGCGCGAGCGGCTGGCGGACCTCGGGATCGCGGTCGATCGCGGGAGCGCCCCGATGGCTCCGGCCGTCGTTGCCCGGCCGTTTCTCCTCGCCCGGGTCGACTGCCCAGCCGATGCTGCCGCCGGGGCGGTCCGGATCGCCAGGGCGCTGCCGGGCGTCCAGCAACTGCCGGCGACGGGGATGACCGACGTGATCGAGGCGCTCTCCCTTCAGGCCTCGCGCGACGCCGCCCGGGGGCTCCTCTTCACCGGTCGCCCGGCCGTGGCCCTGATCCTCGCCAATCGCTCGCGCAGCCTCCGTGCGGTGACGGCCCGGGATGCCGTCGCCCTGCTCGCCGCGGCCCGCGATGCGGCCGCCAATCTGCTCGTCGTCAATCCGCGCGAGTGGTCGCCGGGGGCCCTCGAACGCGTCGCGGTCGAGTTCGCCCGGCTCGACGCCGCGCTCCCCACCGAGCTTGCCGCCGCGGCCGAGGGCTGCGGCTGCAAGAGCCACTGACCTCGCCTGGAGTCTCCCCATGCGCCTCGGTCTCTCGATCGGCACCGTGACCCTCGTCGAACCCCACGCCACCGTGCGCGGCGGCGTGTTTCGCGTCGTCGTGCCGCTGGCGACCGCGGATCTGGCACGCGGTGACGGCCCGGCCGAGGCGCTTGTCGCCTGGGACGACCTCGGTGCCGGCGACGGCCAGATCGTCGCCTTCAGCGAAGGGGGAGAGGCGGCGCAGCCCTTCCGCCCGCTCGACAAGCCGATCGATGCCTATGTCGCCGCCCTGATCGACCGGCTCCACCTCGCCCCGGACCACGCCTGACTGTCACCACCCCACCGACCGTTTCGACCGGCACCACGCTCCGGATTTCGCCGACCGTCAGACCGACCGCGACCGGCAGCGTGGGGAACAATCGAGAACACCAGCCCCAAGGAGGTTTTCCATGGCCGTCACGACCAGCAGCAAGTCGCTCGCCCAGCTCAAGGAGGAGATCTGCGACATCGGCCGGCGGATCTACGCCAAGGGCTTCGCCGCCGGCAACGACGGCAACATCTCGTTCCGCCTCGGTCCCGACGAGGTCCTGTGCACGCCGACGATGATCTCGAAGGGGTTCATGAAGCCCTCCGACCTGTGCATCGTCGACATGGAGGGCAACCAGCTCGCCGGCAATCGCAAGCGCTCGAGCGAAATCCTCCTCCACCTCACGATCATGAAGGAGCGCGCCGACGTCAACAGCGTCGTCCACTGCCATCCGCCGCACGCCACCGCCTTCGCCGTCGCCCGCGAGCCGATCCCGCAGTGCGTCCTCCCCGAGGTCGAGGTGTTTCTCGGCGACATCCCGATCACGAAATACGAGACCCCCGGCGGGCAGAAGTTCGCCGACACGGTCAAGCCGTTCGTGAAGAAGAGCAACGTCGTGATCCTCGCCAACCACGGCACGGTGAGCTTCGGCGAGACGATCGAGAAGGCCTACTGGTGGACCGAGATCCTCGACGCCTACTGCCGGATCCTGATGCTCGCCAAGGACCTCGGCCGCGTCACGTTCCTCTCCAAGCAGGAGACGAAGGAGCTGCTCGACCTCAAGCAGAAGTGGGGCTACACCGACGCGCGCCTCGAGAAGGGGATGGAAAACTGCGACATCTGTGCCAACGACGTGTTCCGTGCCAGTTGGGGCGACACGGGCGTGACACGGTCGGCGTTCCCGGCGCCGGGGGCGGCTGGAGTATCGGCAGCCTCCTCGGCTGCTTCCGGTCACTCCCCGACCACCAGTCCGCTTCCAGCCGCAACCGCGTCTGCGAAGCCCTCGTCCCCGACGCCTGCCGTCGATTACGACGCGATCGTCAAGGCGGTCACCGAGCAGGTCTGCCGCGAGCTGGGCATCAGCGCCGCCTGAGCGCCACCGCGCACGAATCACACCTCTCCGGAAAGCAGCGTCCATGAAGGTCGGAATCATCGGCGGCGGCGGGATCGTGGGGTCCTCGGCCGGCTTCGCCCTCCAGCTCGGTGGCATCGTCCACGAGATCGTCCTCGTCGATGCCAATGCCGACCTGGCGGACGGCCAGGCGCTCGACATGCTCCACGGCACGCCGGCGATCGCCGACCAGGTGATCCGCGCCGGCGGCTACGACTCGCTCGCCGACGCCGACGTCATCTGCATCACGGCCGGCCTCCGCCGCAAGCCCGACGAGAGCCGGCTGGCGCTGATCAACCGCAACGTCGTCCTGTTCCGCTCGATCCTCGCGCAGGTGAAGTCGGGGGGCATGAAGGCCGACGCCACGGTCCTCGTCGTCAGCAACCCCGTCGACATCCTCACCTACCTGGCCGAGCAGGAGCTCGGTCTGCCGCGCGGCCGGGTGATCGGCCTCGGCACGCTCCTCGACACGCTCCGCTTCCGGGCGCTATTGGCGCACAACCTTGCCGCTCCGGCCACGCAGGTCCAGGCGATCATCCTCGGCGAGCACGGCGACACGATGGTGCCGGTGTGGAGCAGCGCCGCGATCGCGGGACTGGCACTGGAGAAATGGCCCGGCTATTCCCCGAAGCTCGCCGCCGACGTCTTCGAGCGCACGAAGACCAGCGGCGCCGAGATGATCAAGAAGAAGACCGGCGCCGGGTTCGCCGTCGGTGTCTCGATCGCCGAGGTGATCCACGCCATCGCACTGGACCGGAAGTGCGTGCTGCCGGTGTCGACCGTCCTCCGCGGCGGCCCGGGCACCTACGGGATCCGCGACGTCGCCCTTTCGGTGCCGACGCTCGTCGGCCGCGGCGGCGCGGAGAAGACGCTCGAGATCGAGCTGTGGCCGAAGGAGCTCCAGGGGCTCAAGCGCAGCGCCGCGGCCTTGGCAGACACGCTCGGCAAGGTCCTGTCGGGCGCGACCGGCTGACCAACCACGACCGGACCGGCTCAGCCACCGACCCGCCGCGGCGGCCGCGCCTCCGCGACCAGCGCCCTGACATAGTGGACCGCGGCGTGGTCGGCGAGATCGCGAACGACGACGCGCCCCAGGGAGTCGCTGCGGGCCAGCTCGCGAAACAGCGTCTCCCGCGCCCGCCCCGCGGCGGAGCGGTCGGCGCGGAGCAGCGCCGCGGAGAGCGCGGCCAAAGCCTCGAGGACCG
>VGZO01000112.1 GCA_016872555.1 Planctomycetota bacterium | reverse complement strand
CGAGCGTGACGCTCGGTGATCCGTCGGGCGATGGCGTCGCGGTCGAGATCGCCGCGGTCTGCCTCGGCAGCGACGAGCGCGCCGCCCGCGCCAGCCGCGAGCAATTGCTGCTCGAGGCGCTCGAGGTCACCGGGGGCTCGGGCAGTGCCGAAGAGCCCGTGCGCCAGCGACTCAAGGCGGCCTGACGGCGTCGCGACGGCCCCACGGCAGTGTGGTGGGCCAGCACCGGGGCTGCCGCTTTCTCCAGAGAGTGGGGGAGCGTGTGGCAGGGCCTGGCAGAGCCAAGCCCTTGGGGGGTGCTTGCCAATCGAGGGTCGGTCTGCCAGAATCCACCGTCAGCAGCGTTTCGTTCGCCTCCGAGCACGGCGAACCAACAGGCGGTTTCGATGAGTCTGTTCGACCGGCGACGGTCTCGTGCTGCATCTGCGAGCCTCTTTCGCGCCCAACTGTCCGCTGGTGAGCGGCTCGAGAGCCGCTGCCTGATGGCGACAGTTTCCGGCGGGGGGCTGCCGATCCCCGGCGCGACGAGTCCGCCGGCCGCCGCGGCGATCGTCGTGGCGACCGCTCCGGTCGTCGATCCGCTTGGCTCGGGGCGGCAGCTCGCGCTGGTCACCCCGGCACGGGCTTACGGATTCGAGCTCAGCGCTGCTGCGGCGGGCGCGGCGACGACGATCGACGTCGGCATGGGGCAGTTGCCCCTCGGCACGGTCCTCGAGTTCGAGGTCGTCGTCGGCCTGTCGCGCTGGAGCGGCGTTGGCAGCCCAGCGTTTGCCGCCGCTCCGGCCGGTGTGGCGATCAATCTCCAAGTCAGTGGCACGAGCCTCCGCGTCGCGGCGGACACGACGGTCGCCCCCGGGCCCCGCGGCGGTTCGATCCGCCCGGGTACGACGGTCGGTGTCGCCGACGGAGAGCCGTTCGTCCAACCGATCGTGGCGACGATCGGTCGGGGGGGCAGCGGCGATTCGTTTGCCACCGTCGGGGCGCCCGCCGGGATCTACGCCTGCACGGTGATGTGGTCCGTCGCCGATGGAGGCCCCGGGCCGCGCGTGCGTGATTCGGCGCCGGTGTCGCTCCTGTTCGCGGTCGGGCCCGTGCCCGGAGGCGCACTGGCCGGCGCCGTCGCGTGGCTCGCCGCGCCGGCCAACCGGCCGGTGGCGATCGTGGCGGCGACGGCGCGAACCGTCGTGCCGGCCCCCAGCCGGGGCGTGCGCACGCCGCCGCCGACGATCGAGATCGTCACCCAGTGGTCCGATCCGGTCACGGCCACGGGCGCCGGCCCGCAGGTGCCGGTGCTGTTCGACGGGCGCCAGCGGTTCGCGGCGCTCGCCGCCGGCAGCCCGCGCGTCGGGACCGAAGTGCTCGCGTTCCGGATCGTGCCCACCGCCGCCGAGCGCGCGGCTGCGACCAAGCGGCTCGGGCCGGCGCTGCAGCTCTCCCCCGGCGCGGGTCTGCGGGGAGCGGCCGGTGGCCCCGCGGTCTTTTCGCTCCCGCCCGGGATGTTCGTCGAGCCGCCGGCCCCGGTCGTTCCCGTCGTGATCACGGCCGACCTGGTGCGCGACACGGTGTGGCGTGCCGGGCGCACCTACGTCGTCGACGGCGAGGTCCACGTGCGGCGTGGCGTGACGCTCACGATCGAGGACGGCGTCACGGTGCTGATCCGCAATGGCCGCAAGCCGCGGCGCGCGATCGATACCAGCGCCTTGGTGTTCGACAGCGGCTCGGGGCTGCGGGCCGGCACCGTGACGTTCGCGGCGGCGGATGCGGTGGGCCGGGAATCGACGCTCGCCGACAACGGCGGCGTGTTCTTCTGCGGGGCGACTCGCGCGGCGCGCAAGGACAACATCGCCAGCGTCGCCGGCGGAAGTGGGTCGTCTTTCGTGGCCGACCTCGTCATCGCCCGGTCGCTGGGGCGCACCGACCCGCTGGGTAGCGACGGCGATGCCGCCGGCGGTGACGACATCGACGCGCTCTCGGTGATCGGCGCGGGACCGACGGAGTGGCGGATCCGCGCGGTCCGCAGCGAACGCTCCGGTGACGACGGCTTCGACGTCACCGCCTCCACGATCGAGATCGACAGCCTCTCGATCGTCGCCCCGGTCGAGGACGGGCTCAACGCCACGGCGAGCTTCGTCACGATCCGGAGGAATCTGTCGATCGTGATGACGACGAGCACCGCCCCCGATCGCGAGCTGTTCGACTTCGAGCTCAAGAACGGCCCCGTGAAAGTCCTCATCCAGAAGCGCGCGGCGGTCGATCTCCGCGGCTACTGGGGTCCGATCGAGGACGAGGTGAGCCTCAATTCCCCCGACATGCCGGTGCCGCCGCGGCGCCGCGGGGTGAGCTCGTGGTACGTGTACCACGGCACGCTCGTCCTCGGCCCCGCGATCGTCTACTCGACTGCCGCCGACTGATCCATCCCCGGGCGACCTTCCCAACGCCTACCGACCGATCCTCGTTTCCGATTCCGGAGCCATCGCCATGCGTTCGTTTCCCCGCCGCCGTTCGCCGTCCCGCTCCCGTGCCGCTGCGAAGCGATCGCGGCGCCGGACCTTCGGCCACGGCGCCGGCCGCACCGGCGAGCGGCTCACGGTCGATCGGCTCGAGGATCGCCGGCTGCTGGCCGTGACGCCCCTGGCGATCGTCTCGCAGGTGAGCTGGATCGACGCCGACGGTGACACCGTCCTCGTGCGCGTGACCGGGCCGACGGGCGCCGGCGAGGGGGTTTCGGTGCGGCTGTCCGGCATGGCGACAGACAACGCCGACGCCGACACCATCACGCTCCACGATCTGGGGGCGTTCAACGGCGTCGAGGTGGTGGTGACGCCGAACCAGGCGCCCGAGCAGCCGAGCCCGCCGGGGGCCCCCGGCGATCCGTACGCCACGATGTACACCCCGGGCTACACCAACGTCTTCGCGCTCGAGGCTGCCACCGGCATGACAACGCTCGGGAGCGTCCGCCTGAGTGCCGCGATCGTCAACAAGATCGACCTCGAGGGTGTGGCGGTCGCAAACGACATCACGCTCGACGTCGGCCAGACGCCGCTGGTCGACCGGATCAATTCGCAGAACTACGAGGCGGTCGATTCGACGTCGTACAACCCCGTCACCGGGCTGATCCAACTGGGCGGGATCGTCGCCCGGAGCGTCGACAACATCGTCATCGACGGGGCGATCAGCGTCGCCACGAAGAATCCGTTCGACACGGCGACGACCAACGACTTCCGCGGCGTGATCGAGGTCACCGAGAAGATCGGCGCGATCGTCGGCCTGCGCAGCAACCTCCGCGCCGCCGTCCGCGCCGAGCGGATCGGCTCGGTCCGCGTCGCGGCGATCGCCGGCGAGGTCACCACCCGCGACAGTTCCGCCGATCTGGCGATCAACCTGCCGTCGTCGTTCAGCGGGTTCATCACGTCGGCCGGCCACCTCCACCTCGGCTTCCCGCTCGGCGATGCCTCGAAGATCACCGGTCAGATCCAGGCCCTGGGAATCTCCGGGTCGGTGAGGGAGACGGCGCGGGACAACTACGGCGATCCGTTGATGGTGCCGGGCACGTTCGCCGGCTCGCTGCGGCTGACCGGTGATCCCGCACTGCCCCCCGCCGCCTATGCCGGTGTGCCGGGCGCGGTGGGCCACTTCCCGCAGGTCAACGTCGACGGGATCGCGGCGTTCGGGCTGCGGACCGACCGTGGCAACATCGCCGGCGTCGACGCCGACGACTTCGCCGCGACGTTCGTGGCCGAGGCCGATGCCGGATCGGTCGGCATGCTCGACGCGTCGACGGGGGGATTCGCCGGCCACGTCCGCGCTCGCGGCGACATCGGCGGCCTGCGCAGTGTCCTCGAAGTCACCGGCACGCTGGTCAGCACGGCCGGCGACGTCGGCGCGGTCACGGTCTCCGTCGGCGGGTTCGCCGGATTCATCAAGGCGCACCGAGACGTGGCGGGGGTGCGTGCGTTCGGCGCCGTCGCCGGCCTCGGCATTTCCGACGTCAGTATCTCGGCCGAGGGCGCCGTCGGCCGGGTGGTCGGGCGGACGCACACCGGGTTCGGGATCAAGGGGCTCAAGCTCGACGCCGGCGGCACCGTCGCGGAGATCCGC
>VGZO01000111.1 GCA_016872555.1 Planctomycetota bacterium | reverse complement strand
ATGTTGCCGTCGACGTCGGCGCACATCACGTTTTGCTCGTTGTACTGGTGCATCGCCAGCGCCGCGTTGAACTCGTGGACGTTGCGGGCCCGCGCCATCGTGTCGAACTGTTCATACAGGCCGGTCTGGTCGAAATAGGGGGAGGCGCCGACATATGCCGTGCCGCTGGCCATGTCGGGCGTGGAGATCACCGGGCCCAGGTGGGTGTAGAAGGCGGGGCGCGTGACCGGGTCGCTGCCGCGGACGGGGATCGTGAACGACTCGATCGTCACCGGCTTCCACTGGCCGTCGTATTCGTATTCGGGGCGCGGGGCGAGGCGGAACTTCATCCGGTAGACGTCGGAGGTGTCGGGGCCGCCGGTGGTCAGCGCCCAGCCGGTGTGGCGGTTGTGGCCGATGCCGAGCATCGGCGAGCCGATCAGCCAGAAGCCCGCCATGTGCAGGTCGCCGGCGTGGACGCGGGCTTCGTAGAGCACCGCCAGCCCTTCCCAGGTGAGGTGCGGATCGGAGAGAAGGATCGCCGAACGGTCGGCGCTCCGCGCCGGGGCGACGGCCCATTGGTTGCTGCCGGCGGCGGGCTGGGCGCGCTTGTCGGCGTTTTTGAGGTCGTCCATCATCGTGCCGATCGGCCAGCGGAGGATCATCGCCCGGCCGATCGCCAGGGCGTGCCAGGGCTCGACGTCGATCGCCACGTCGGCCGCCTCGCCGGGATGCTCGGCGATGTAGCGGCGGATCCCGGCGGTGAAGGCGGTGACGTTTTCCCGCAGCCGCGCCGGGGCCTTGGTGGCGAGGTAGTCGGCGTGGAGCGTGTCGTTGCGCGCCAGGCGCATGATGTAGTCCTGCTCGAGGAGCCGCGGCCCCTGGACCTCCGCCATCCGGCCGACGGCCGTGCGGATCGCGAGGTAGATGTCGGCGAGGCGGTCTTCGGCCTGGGCGTAGCCGAGGGCATGGAGGCCGGCGGCCTCGGAATCGGAGACCACGTGGGGCACCCCCCAGGTGTCGCGGTGAAGCGTGGCGTCGGCGGCGCTTGCCCGCAGTGCCGGCGCGATCAGCACGAGCGCCACCGCACCGGCGAGCGCACCGGCCAGCCATCCCCCCTGCCCCGCCGTCGAGCGTGCCGCCGCCATCGTGGAATCCTCCATGCGGAACGAACAGTTCCCAACCCGACCACCGGCCGCGCATTGTCGCCGGAAGCCGCCGGCTGACAAACACCCGGCGGAGTTTTGATGCGGAGAGAGACGGCGCGGCCCCGCCCCGCACGCCCGAGCGCCGGTCGCTATACTCGCCGCGGAATCACGCGCGGGGGAGCAGGATCCCGTGGCCAACGTGATCGGCCGCCGGATGCGGCCGACGGCGACCTGGGAAACCCTTTGGCGTTTCCCGCGGTCGCCTGAGTGGACAAAGGCCATGGAGGGCTTTGGCCACGGAAAAAGTGCGGGGGTACGGCAATGCGGGTTTCGTTCGTGTGCGCGGCATGCCTCGGCGTGGCCTGGGGCGGGGTCGTGGCGCTGGCACAGTCGCCGGGCCAGGCGCCCCCTGCAGAGCCGGCCGGGATGCGGCAGCTGTTCAACGGCCGTGACCTCGCCGGCTGGGATGGCGACGGGCGGCTGTGGAGCGTGCGCGACGGCGTGATCCATGGCGAGACCACCGCGGAGAACGTCGCCACGGGCAATACGTTCTTGATCTGGAACGAGGGGACGGTCCGCGACTTCGACCTCCGGCTGTCGTTCCGCTGCAACGCCGCCAACAACTCCGGGATCCAATACCGCTCGCGCCACATCACCGACTCGAGCGCCAAAAACAAGTGGGTCGTCCGCGGCTACCAGCACGAGCTGCGCAACGAAACCACGCTGCCCAACGTCGCCGGCTTCATCTACGACGAAGGGGGGAAGCGCGGGCGGATCTGCCTCGTCGGCGAGCGCGCCACGTGGGGGGCAGGTGGCAAGGAGGTGGCGGCGGCCGACCTGGTCGACCAGGAGGCATTTGCAACACTGTTTCGGCTCGACGACTGGAACGACGTGGTGATCATCGCCAGCGGCCCGCGGATCCGGCACTATCTCAACGGCCGGTTGATCCTCGACTTCACCGACGGCCCCGACACACTCCTCTCCGAGGGAGTCATGGCGCTGCAGCTCCACGCCGGCAAGCCGATGTGGGCCGAGTTCCGCAACATCCGCCTGGCGACGGCAGGCGCCGACGCGGGAAAGAGCGGGCAATGAGCGGTCAGCCGGCCTACGTTTCGCACGCGCCGATCCCGGTGCCGGTGCCGCGGTCGCGGGCGTTGCGCGCGCGGTGGCTCGCCGCCGGCCTGTGGCTGGTCGCACTCGGCTCCGCCGCCGCCCAAGACAGGATCGAGATCTACGCCTCGTCGCGGCTCAAGCACGTGCCCGGCGGGTGGTCGGTCCTCGACATCCTCGCCACCAACCGCACCGCCACCGACGGCGAGGCGACGATCGTCGTCTCGTTTCCCGGTGGCGATGGGCGGCAGTTCGCGCGCCGCGTGTGGGTGCCGGCGCGCGGCGAGCGGATGACCTGGCTGCCCGTGCGCATCCCCGCCGAGGTGCCGGCGGGGCGGACGACGATGCCGATGTCGGTGATCACGGTCGAGGGGGGCAGCGGCGACGAACGGCTGTCGCGGTCGGACGGGGGCACCGGCTTCGTGTCGGAAGACCTCCTGCGGATCAGCGACGAGCCGGTCAGGACCGCGACCTACCTCGACCGCCAGGTCCTCGACGACGCGGCGCTGGTCTCGGCGCGCTCCGACCAGTGGACGACGACGCTCACCGCCGCGCGGCAGGCGGTGCAGCTCTCGACGACCCTCTCCGACCTCGCCGACGATTTTCTCCCGCCGTGGCCGTCGGCGCTCCGCGGGCTCGACCAGATCCTCGTCGCCAGCGACCGGATCGCGGCCGACACCGCCGGCGCTGCGGCGCTCCGCGGCTGGGTCCGCGACGGCGGGCGGATCTGGCTGGCGCTCGACGCGGTCCGCCCCGAGACGGTGGCGCTGCTGCTCGGCGACGACTGCCGCCTCGAGATCGTCGACCGCGTCGAGCTCGACGACTTCGTCATCGACGGCGTCCGCGAGGACGGCAGCCCGATCGCCGATCGCTGCGCGCACGACCTGCCCGTCGAGCTGGTGCGCGTCGTGACGTCGCATCCCGACGTGATCGCGCGGGTCGGCGGCTGGCCGGCGGCGATCGTCGTGCCCTATGGCCAGGGGGAGGTGGTGATCACGGCGCTCGGCCCGCGCGGCTGGCTCACGGCCGACGGCAAGCAGCCGACGGAGAGCCTCCGCACGCTCGCCGGGAAGCTGTTCCGGCTGCGCCCCGGCCGGCTCGATCCCGGGCGCTTGCCGCGCGAGCTCGAGCAGCGCGTCGGGGCCACGGTGCCGCGTCGGGCGCTGGCGGCGTGGGTGCTCGGCGGGTTCGGTGCCGCCCTCGTGGCGGTGACGGCGCTGCTCTTCGCGCGGGGGGCGCTGGCGGCGATCGGCGTGGCGGTGCCGCTCCTGGCGGCGCTGGCGACCGGGGCGATGCTCACGGTGGCGCGGGAACGCAGCGAGGGAGTGCCGGCGCAGATCGCGTCGACCGAGCTGGTCCGGGTGGCGCCGCGGACGGCCGAGGCCAACGTCGACGGCCTCGCCGCCGTCTACGACACCGCGTCGCGGCCGGTCGAGTGGGTCGGAGAGCAGCGCCACTGGACCTACCCCCGCGCCCAGCGCGGGGCGCTCGCGGGCCGGCTGCTGTTCCGCGACGACGACCGGCTCGAGGTCAGCCAGACGACGACCCACGCCGCGAGCATCGACCGGGTGTGGCTCGGCGGCGCGGAGAGCCTCGCGCGGGGTGTGGCCCGGGCGCGGTTCACGGCCGACGGCGTCACGGGGCGGGTCGAGGTCGGCGGGTATCCGCCGGCCGCCGACGGCGCCGATCCGTTCATCGTCGTCTCGCCGTCCCCCGCGGTCGCGGTGCGGCTCGCCGCCGACGGCTCGTTTGCCGCCGCGCCCGAAGACCTCCTCGCCACCGACCAATACGCGGCCGGCACCGTCCTCGGCGACGAGTCGATCTGGCGCCAGGAAGTGGTGCGGACGCTGCTGGCGATCCCCGGCGGGGCGGGCGAACAG
>VGZO01000110.1 GCA_016872555.1 Planctomycetota bacterium | reverse complement strand
GTTCCCGCTCGCCGGCGATCCGCACGTCGTCCCGCCGCGCGTCGACGCCGGATCGGCCGAGGCCATCGCCGGGCTCGGCGGCCGGGCGAGCTTCGTCGCGCCGGAGATCGCGCGCGGTGCGCCGGCGACGACGCGCTCCGACGTCTACGCCCTCGGCTGCCTGCTCCACGCGCTGCTCACAGGCGCGCTGCCCTGCTGGCAGGGCGACGCGGCGCGGACGCTCGCCCACGCCGTCGCCTCGGGGCCCGCGCCTCTCGGCCCCGCCGTGCCGGTCGAGCTGGCGACGCTCGTCGGCTACATGACGGCGCGCGATCCGCTGGCCCGGTACCCGACTGCCGTCGAGGCGGCCGACGCGATCGCCGCCAGCCTCGGGCAAACGCCGGTCGCACCGCAGCTGCCGGAGCAGCGTCCGTACTTCGCCGGTGGTGGGCCGGAGCCCGAGGCACCGGTGGCCGGCGCCGTCACCGATGACGTGCCTGCGGCGCTCGTCTTTTCGCCGGCGCCGGTCGAGAGCCGTGCGGCGCGCCTTCCGCCGCGGCGGAAGGCGGACCGGAGCCTGTCGCTCGCGCTTGGCGGTCTCGGCCTCCTGCTGGCGACGGTCGCGACGGTCGCCGGCGTGATCTGGCTCCGTCCGGGGGCCGGCCCGCGGGAACCTGCCGCGCCCAGAGTGAAGCGGGGCGACGAGCCGGTGCGCGAGGGCACGGCGACCGACGCCACCGGCAACGGCGCCGAACCGGCGCGCGCGTTAGCCGACTCGCGCCCGGCCGAGGCCCCTGCGGTCGCCGCGATTGCCCCGGCGCCGACCCCCGGCGACGCCGCGGTGCCGGCGCGGCGCGAGGGAACGATCGTGCTTGCCGACACGCCCGGTCTTCCCTGGGCTCCGCCGAATCCGCCGGGACCACCGCCGTCGCTTTCGCACCTCCCCCCCGGAACGCAGCTCGCAGTGCTCGTGCGTCCGGCCGCGCTGCTGGCGACGGAAGAAGGGAAGCTGTTCCTGCGCGCGATCGGAGCCGACGCCGAGCGGGCCCTCGCCGAAGCCGCCCGGCTGGCGGGGTGCCGGCCGGAGCAGCTCGACGTCGTCCAGGTCGGCTGGCGTGCGGCTGACGACGGTCTGGAGCTCGGCGCGGTGGTCTGGGGCACGGCGACGCTGCCAGTGGCGGGCGACGGAGCGGCGCGGACGGCCGCATGGGGTGAGCGCGAGGGGAGCGAGCGGTCCGGGGAGACGGTCTATCGAGGATCGCCGCTGGCCTGCTGGCTGCCCCGGCGTCACGGCGGCCGGGCGCTGGTCGTCGGCCCGACGGCGCTCGTCGACGAGCTGGTGGCCGCCGAGGCGGCGCGCGTCGCCGACGAACCGGGCGGGATCGAGGCCAGCCTGCCGCGCGATCTCGAGACGCTCGTCGGCACCCTCGACGGCGGCCGGCACGTGACGCTGCTGGGGTCGCCGGCGTGGCTCGAGTCGGACGGCAGCGCGCTTGTGTCAGGTCCGCTCGCCCGGCTCGGCGGGGCGCTGGCGGAGCTGTTTGCCGGTGGGATCCGGGCAGCGGCGCTGGGCCTCCATTTCGGCGACACCAGCTACGCCGAGCTCGACGTCGTCGCCCCGGCCGACGTGCCGTCGGCGCGGTTGGCCGCCACGCTCGCGACGCGGATCGCCGCCCTCCCGGCAACTGCCGAGGCCTCCTGCAACGCCCTCGATCCCCACCCGTTCGGCCGCCGGCTCGTGATGCGGCTGCCACGGATGCTCGAGGTGCTCGCGGAAAACGTCCGCGCCGGCGGCGAGGGCCAGGTGGCGGTCGTCAACTGCCATCTCCCTCCCCATGCCGCCCACAACCTGGCGCTGGCCGCCGAGCTGGCCCTTGCCCAGACGCCGGGGAGCGGCGCGGCGCCTGCCGCCAACGCCCGCGCGGCACCCCCGCCGGCAGGCATCCGCGACAGACTGGCGAAGCGGATCAGCCTCTCGTTTCCGAGGGACACGCTCGAACGGTCGATCCAGCTGCTCGCCGAGGAGACCGGCGTGCCGATCGAGATCCGCGGCTCCGACCTGCAGCTCGAGGGGATCACGAAAAACCAGTCGTTCACTCTCGACGAGCGCGACAAGGCCGCCGAGGAGATCCTCCGCGTGATCCTCGCGCGGAGCAATCCTGACGGGAAGCTCGTCTACGTGGTCCGCACGCGGGACGGCGGCGAGTCGCTCGAGATCACCACCCGGGCCGCGGCCGGCAAGCGTGGCGACCCGATCCCGCCGGTGTTCGATTCCCCGCCCCCACCAGGTGACTCACCGAAATGATCATCGTGATGCAGGCCGGTGCCGGCCAGACCGAGCTCGACGGCGTCGTCGCGCGCGTCGAGCAACTCGGGCTCCGCCCGCACGTCATCGTCGGCACGGAACGGACGGTTGTCGCGGTCGTCGGCGACGAACGCCACGCCGCCGGCAGCGGCGTCGAGACGCTCCCGGGCGTGGCCACGGTGATGCCGATCCTCGCCCCCTACAAGGTTGCCAGCCGCGAGGTGCAGACGGAGCCGACGGTGGTCCGCGCCGGGCCGCTCGAGGTGGGCGGTCGGTCGATCGGCGTGATCGCCGGCCCCTGTTCGGTGGAGACCCGCGACCAGATCCTCGCCGCTGCCCGGGCCGTCAAGGCGGCCGGTGCCACCGCCCTGCGCGGCGGTGCCTTCAAGCCGCGCACCAGCCCCTATGCGTTTCAGGGGCTCAAGGCGCAGGGGCTCGAGCTACTCGCGGAGGCCCGCGCGGAGACCGGGCTGGCGATCGTCACCGAGGTGGTGGCGCCGGAGGATGTGGAGCTGGTCGCGCGCCATGCCGACGTGCTCCAGGTCGGCGCGCGCAACATGCAGAACTACCGGCTTCTCGAGGCGGTCGGCGGCGTCGACCGGCCGGTCCTCCTCAAGCGCGGTCCGGCGGCGACCGTCGAAGAGCTGCTGCTGGCGGCCGAATACGTCCTCAACGGCGGCAACCGCGCGGTGATGCTCTGCGAGCGCGGGATCCGCACGTTCGAGGCCCACACCCGCTTCACGCTGCCGCTGGCGACGGTGCCCTGGCTCCACGCCCGGACCCATCTGCCCGTCGTCGTCGATCCCAGCCACGGCACGGGCCATGCGTCGCTGGTGCCGGCACTGGCCGCGGCGGCGGTCGCCGCCGGCGCCGACGGCCTGATCATCGAGGTCCATCCCGATCCCAAGACCGCGTCCAGCGACGGTGGGCAGTCGCTCGACTTCCCGTCGTTCGCCCGGACGATGGAGACGTGCCGGCGGGTCGCCGCCGCGGTCGACCGGGTGATCGCCGCACCGAAAAGCGGCACCCCGGCGCCCACCGCGCGCGGCTGAGCCCCCGGTGCCACGGCCGCGGTCAGGCCCGGTGAGGGGCCCGCGGCCGGCCGGCTCTGGCCGTGGCCCGTTGCTCCGAAGGGCCGAATTGCTAGACTTCGCGACCTCTTGCCAGTGCCACGTTCAGGGGGAGTTTGTCGTGCAGCGTCGTCTCATCGCGGGGATCGTGTTTCCGTTCGTCCATCGCCTGCTGGCCGCCATGGCGCTGGCCACCTGCCTGGCCGCCGCTCCCGCCATGGCGAGCGAAGCCGATCTGGCGATCCCCGATCTCAAGGAAGCCAAGTTTTTCGGCGGCTCGATCAGCGGCCACTTACTGCTGCTCTACGGGTCGGTAGTGATCGCCGGCACGCTCGGCATCAGCCTCTTCCTGCGGCGGCAGATCAAGGCCCTGCCGGCCCACGAGTCGATGCTCAAGGTGGCTGACGTCATCTTCACCACCTGCAAGACATACCTGATCAAGCAGGGCCAGTTCCTCGCCCTGCTGTTCGCGCTGATCGCCGCGGCGATGGCCTACTACTTCCTGTTCCTCAAGGGAGAGTCGGTGGGCACGCTCGGCCTCGTGCTGCTGTTCTCGTTCGTCGGCATCATCGGCTCGTTCTCGGTCGCGTGGTACGGCATCCGCGTCAACACCTACGCCAATGCCCGCACCGCCTTCGCCGCCCTTCGCGGCGAGCCCTGGGACGTGGTCAACATCCCGCTCCGCGCCGGGATGTCGATCGGCCTGTTCCTGATCTCGCTCGAGCTGATCATGATGGTCGTGATCCTGCTCTTCGTGCCACGCACCATCGTCGGCTACTGCTTCCTCGGGTTCGCGATCGGCGAATCGCTCGGCGCCTCCGCCCTGCGGATCGCCGGCGGCATCTTCA
>VGZO01000109.1 GCA_016872555.1 Planctomycetota bacterium | reverse complement strand
CCGGCAGCACGAACACGAAGAACGGGCGGCGCGTGGGCTACATGGTGCCGGCTGACATTCACGGCAAGCCGTTCAGCTACACGCTTGACGATCTCGAACACTTCCTGCGCCCCCATGCGTGTGTGACTGTTCAGCCAGCGTCCGTGAGCCGGCTGGGGCTCGAGCCCTCACCACGTTCACGCCGGGCGTTGAAGGGCTGGCACGGAAGATGGCATCGGCTCAACAGCGTGCTGCGTCAGCTGCGTGATATGCGTGGTGGCTGGAAGGTGGGCACACGGAACGCAGCAGTTCGCTACGTAGCCCTGGTGCTGCGTGCCCTGCACGCTGAGCCAGCCAAGGTGCAGACGACGTTCGCGGAACACCTGCACGGGATGCAGCAGCCGGCTGGGGACAAGGTGACACTCGCTCACTGCATGGCTTCGTTCCGGTCGATGCGGAAGCCGCACCACGGCGGGCCTGCACACCAGACGATTGCCGATGCCCTGGCGGTTACTCCCGACGAAGCGGCACTTCTGTCAGCCGATCGGAAGAAACCATTCCCACCAGCCACCAGCCACGGCATCCCGGTGCCGGCACCAGCCCTATCCCGACGAGACGCAGCAGCACGGCGTGTGGAAGCCGTGCGGGCTGTCTGTGCCACGATCACGGATGACGGCTCCATCCCCACGGGCACGGCTGTACGGGCTCACCTGGCTGCCGTAGGGCTCCACCCGAGCCTTGCCACGGTGCTGGCTGACATGCGTGCCATCGGCTGCCCCAGCCGGCTCACCCACAAGCCGAAGCCCACCATGCAGACGAGACGTATGTTTCCCCGGTGAACGCCGGAAACGCCGTGGAAACCGGGGCTCATTCCGATATTCAAGAGTGAGCTAGTAGGGGTTGGGCTTCCCGAGTTGCCCCCATGCCCCCTCCGGGGGTGTTGTTGTCGAGCGGGGGGGTTGGGGGGGCGGCAGCCCCCTTCCCCCTGTCCCCATGTATCTCTGGGCGACAATTTCGCCCCGAACCAATCGAAACCGTAAGGTGAGCCGGCGGTACGGGCGTTCACGTGCAGCCGGGGGGATGGCGGGCTCCGATCACGGCTGGTGCGCCACCGATAAACCCCGGGTGCTTCTCTGTGCGTGTGTCCGCAGTTCGCCCCCGGTTTTCCCCTACGCTGCGTCGGCTTCTACATTCGCGTCGAGCTTTGCCACAGCAGCCAGCAGCGATTCACGCCACCCCCGGAAAGCCGGCTCTGGTGCCATCGGCTGCACCGTCACCCTGGCACCACCGATGCGGATGGTGAGCGGCTTCGGCACCTTGCTGGTGAGTCTCTTCGAGCCCTTCCTACGGCTGGCAGCTGCACGCCGGATGGCACCTGGCGTGGGCTGTCCGCCACCGGATGCAGCCACGGCTTCGGCTACCACAGCCGGCACTTCCGCGGGCTCAACGTCCGCCAGCGGACGCAGCGAGCGTTCAGTCATCGTGACTTCGGTACCACTGGTACCGATCGCTCGCGCCAGTTCGTCCGTGAACAAGCTGAACTCAACCAGCTGGTGGGCACGCCGTGCCGTGATGCCGAACGTCTGCTGAACGTATTCACTCCAGCTGTCGTGTGTGTCCCTCCACCACTCGTTGTGCCGTAGCTGGTGCAGAGCTTTGCCGGCTTCCTTCACTGCGTCGGCTGCTTGAAGCCCCTTGCGAACCACGGCTTCGGCCCGATCACGGGCTACACGTTCCTTGTCCGTCATGGCTGGAATTGACTCCCCAACGAAGTAGGCCCCGACACGCTTGAAGATGCCCACGGGCACGCCCCCGGTACAGCTGCTGTCTCGTTGGATCTTCGGCACCAGCCGTGCCACCCGTTGCCACGGCTCTGGCAGTTGCCACAGAAGCCGAGTGAGCCGGTTGTGCCGATCACCAGCTGAGCCCCCGGTGCCGGCACAGCCCCTACAGCCGGCACTATTTCCGGACGTATCCAGAGCCGGCTTGCCACCCGATCGGGCTTCCTAGGGCTTGTGGTGGCTGCCATTCCTGGCGAGCCAGCCCTACGGCGGGCTCGAAGCCAGCCGGCACAAAGGTCTAGGCGCCTAGACCATTTGACGTTCGGTAGCCAGCCCTACGGCGGGCTCGAAGCCAGCCGGCACCCCTTCCCCCTGGCTGCCGATCACCTCGAAGCCGGCACCAGCTGAACGCAACCGAACAGCTGCGTTCAGCCGATACCACGTATGGCAGTTGCCACAGCCCACCCGACAGCGTAGACTATGGCAGTTGCCACAGCCCACCAGCCACCGGGAACGAAGCCATGAACGCCGTCTGCTACTGCCGATGCTCGACAGCCGAACAGACGGAATCGGGGTTGGGGCTCGAAGCCCAACGGCACGCCATGGAACAGCACTGTGCCCGGAACGGCTGGCAGCTGGTGGGCATGTTCGTGGATGCCGGCATCTCTGGTGGGGCTCCACTCGACAAGCGCCACTCCCTCATGGATGCAGTGAACGCCGTCACCCGTGGCAGCGTGCTGCTGGTGATGAAGCGCGATCGGCTGGCACGGGATGTGATGGCATGTGCCCTGGTGGAACGGATGGTGCAGAAGCGTGGTGGGCGCGTGGTGTCCGTTGCTGGTGAAGGCACCGACGACGACGATCCCACCAGCGTGCTGCTGCGTCGGGTGGTGGATGCGTTCAGCGAGTATGAACGGCTCGTGATAGCAGCCCGGACACGTGCAGCACTTCAAGCCAAGCGCCGCCGTGGCGAGCGTGCCGGGCGCGTGCCCTTCGGCTACCAGCTGGCTGGGGAAGGTGCTGTCAGCCGAGCCGGCATCCCGGTACAGCTGCGTGCTGTTCCGGCTCAACTCGAAGTGGTGGAACGCATTCATGCTGAACGTGCCGCCGGCACCAGCGTTCGTGCCATTGCTGCCGGGCTCACCCGAGATGGCATTCCCACGGCCACGGGTAGCAGCACGTGGACGTACAGCAGCGTGCAGCGTGTGTGCCAGCGTGCCACGGGCACCACCAGCACGGTGGTGCTGAGTATGGCAGCTGTGCCGGCTGTCAGCCGATCGACGGATGCCGTAGCCTAGTGGCAGTTGCCACAGACACCACGGGGGAAACCATGACACGGAAGCCGGCTCAACGCATCTCTGGACAAGTTTCGAGCGTTGCGCCTAGGGTACGGCGCGTCAAAGCCAAGCCCGCACGCTCTCTGGTTCGGCTCGACAGCCAAGTAGAGAAACGGCTGCACGCTGCTGTCTGCCACTACGGGAATCACTTCGAGTTGGCAAAGCAAGCCGGCATCGGTGCCGATGTGCTGAGCCGGTTTGCCCGGCGGGAACGCAACCTACGGCTGGACACCGCCGGGCGTGTGGCCGCGGTGCTGGGGCTGGCGCTGAACGAAGAGCCATGACAGCCAAGCCGATTGCCGATCTCGTTCAGCAGCTGCACGTGAACACGGTGCAGCCGGCACCACCAGCCCTACGGCGCCCACGGGGGCCGGATGCCGTGGTGATGGATCTGCTGCATCGGGGAATGTCCGACAGCTACGTGCCCTTCGCACGCAAGGTGGAAGGTGAGTGGCAGTCTCTGGGCTGTGTGCCGGCTCACCAGCTGCGTGGGCTGTTCCGGGACGATCTCGTTGCCGAAGCCCTGGATGCCGACAGCTACTTCGGCGTCCACGGCATGTATCGAGCCGGCACGTACCGAACCAGACACACGCTGACGCAGCTGCTGCCAGCCGTTCGGAACGTGGACAGCGTTCGCTACCTCACCTGCTGCCACGTGGATCTAGACGGGTATCGGCACGGGCTCGACGTTCACGGCTCCTACGCTGCCGTGATGCGGCTTGTAGATGCCGGCACCGTGCCACCACCGTCCGTGTTCCTGCTGAGCCGGGGTTGTTGGGCACTATGGCACCTGCACGACAGAGACAAGCCCACCGAACCCCTGCGCAGCTATCCCGATTCGGTGATGCGTCGATGGACGAAGCTACAGCGAGCCCTGCACGAAGCGTGTGCCGGCATCGGCAGCGACGTTGCCACTCTGCACGCTGCCACCGTGACACGTGTGCCCGGCAGCACGAACACGAAGAACGGCCGGCGCGTCGGCTACATGGTGCCGGCTGACATTCACGGCAAGCCGTTCAGCTACACGCTTGACGATCTCGAACACTTCCTTCGTCCCCATGCGTGTGTGACTGTTCAGCCAGCGTCCGTGAGCCGGCTGGGGCTCGAGCCCTCGCCACGTTCACGCCGGGCGTTGAAGGGCTGGCACGGAAGATGGCCCAGACT
>VGZO01000108.1 GCA_016872555.1 Planctomycetota bacterium | reverse complement strand
GGTGCTCGTCTCGCGGTGGATGCCGATCCTGCCTGAGGCGGTCGCCTGCATGGCGGGACTGGCAGGCATGAGGTTCGGCACGTTCTTCGCCGCGCTGACGGCGGGCTGCGTGCCGACCGGATTCGCCTTCGCCTGGGTCGGCGCGGTGGCCAGGGAGAGCGAAAGTCTGGCCTTGGTCCTCAGCGCGGTCCTGCCCGTGGCGGCCTGGCTCGTCGCCGCACGATTCCGCAAGGTCAGGGAAGCTCGCGGATCCTGACGCCGCGGTACCAGACCCGCTTGGCCTCATCCTGGAAGCCGACATGGCCTTCCGCGGGTCGGTCCTTCATCGGCGAACGGTCAAGGTCGAGCACGATGGTGCGACGTCCGTTGAAGACGACCTCGAGCCGCCGCGACTTCAGCGTGAGGGTGTAGCGGTTCCACTCGCCGGCGGGACGCACGCGGTTCTCCGCCGGACCCATGGCGCGGATGATGCCGCCGCAGTCATGGTGGCCGGGCTTAGCCAGGCCGTGGGTGTCGAGGATCTGGAGCTCGATCCCCTTGGCGACGGGATCGAGCGGATCGGCCACGCAGAAGAAGACGCCGGAATTGCCGGTGGGCTCGAACTTGAACTCGAGGTCGAGGACGAAGTCGCGGTACTTGCGCTCGGTGAAGAGGTAGGCGTCGAAACGCTTCCAGCCGGTCTCGCCCGGACGGGGTCGCAGGGTCACGGTGCCGTCGGCGTCGTAGACCCAGTTGCCCTTGGTGCGCCAGCCGGACAGGTCCTTGCCGTTGAAGAGCGGGGCGAAGCCGGCGGCGTCCGCGGCGGGATGCGAAGCGTCCACGGCGGGCTCGCTCACGGGGTAGGGCTCCGGCGCGGCGATGGCGAACGATGCGAGGAGGATCGGCAGCAGGGGCTTCTTCATCGGGGTGCGGACATCGTGGGCACGGCCCGGCGGCGGGCGAGAAAACTTCTGCGTTCCCAGACGCAGGAAAGCGGGGCACCATCCCGGCATGCCCCCGCTCCTGGCCGCCTTGCTGCTGTTCGCCGCCGTGTCGCCGGCGGCGGAGGCCCGACGGCCGGACATCGTGGTGTTCCTGACGGATGACCTCGGGCAACTGGATACGACCCCCTACGGAGGCGGAGGCATCCGCACGCCCCACGTCGCCGCGCTGGCCGACGCCGGCCTGACCTTCGACCGGGCCTACGTCGCCTCGCCGAGCTGCGCCCCGAGCCGCGCCGCGCTGCTGACGGGGCTCATGCCGGCCAGGAACGGCGCCTCCTCCAATCACGCCAAGCCGCGAGCGGAGATCCGCAAATGGCCATCCTACTTCAAGGAGCTGGGCTACGAGGTCGCAGCCTTCGGCAAAGTCTCCCACTACCGCCACACGGCGGACTACGGCTTCGACGTCTTCGCCCACGACACCTTCCATGACCCCGAGGGCGTGCCCGCCGCGTTGAAGTTCCTCCGCGCGAGGCCCAAGGACGCCAGGCCGCTCTGCCTGATGGTCGGAAGCAACTGGCCGCATGTCCCGTGGCCGGCCGCCGACGGAGTCCATCGTCCGGACGACCTCCGGCTGCCCGCGCTCAGCGTCGACACGCCGCAGACGCGGCTCTGGCGGGCGCGCTACGCCGACGCGGTCGCGCGCGGCGACGCGGAACTCGGCGAGGTGATGCGCACGGTCCGCGAGACGCTGCCGGCCTCCACGGTCTTCGTCTTCTCCAGCGACCACGGCGCGCAATGGCCCTTCGGAAAATGGAACCTTTACGAAGCCGGCGTCGCCACGCCGCTCATCGTATCCTGGCCGGGCACGGTCGCGGCCGGGAAGCGCACCGGGGCGATGGTCAGCTGGGTCGACCTGCTGCCGACGCTTCTCGAGGCGGCGGGAGGCGAGGCCCCCTCGGGCATCGACGGACGTTCCTTCCTGTCCGTGCTGCGCGGCGCGGACCGGCATCGCGACCGGATCTTCACCACGCACGCCAACGACAACCGGATGAACGTCTATCCCGCCCGCGCCGTCCGTGACGGGCGGTGGAAATACGTCCGCAACCTCCGTCCCGACTGGGCGTTCACCACGCACATCGACCTCCAGGAGAGCCGGGGTGACGGGCTCGGCCAGCGCGCGTTCTTCGCGGAATGGGAGAGGCTGGCGAAGACCGACGCGGCGGCGGCCGCGACGCTGGACCGCTACCACCGCCGGCCGGCGGAGGAACTTTACGACCTGGAGAAGGATCCGGCTGAACGCTCGAACGTGGCGGCGGATCCGGCCAACGCGGCCAGGCTGGCCGAGCTCCGCGCGGCCTTGGACGCATGGATGCGCGAGCAAGGCGACGACGGCGCCGTGCCCGTGGCAGGCCGGCCCTTGTCCGACCCCGAATCCTTCGGGCCGGCGGGCGCCGCCGCAGAGGCGAAGGCGGCGACCCGACGTAAGAAAAAGTGAGCGGCCGAGGCTCGCCCTCGCCGAACGGAGGACTTATGGAAGGACATGCCCCGCCCCGGCCTGCTCCTCGCGGCCATCCTCGTCGGATGCGTCGCCCCCACCCTTCCGCACCCGTCCAATTTCGTCGCCGACGCGGTGCCGCAGGTCCCCGCGGCCCTCGCCGAAGAGATGGACCCCTACCTCAACCTCGGCGGCGCCGGCTTCAAGGGATGGGACTCCCGCGGTCGCGCCGCCATCGTCTCGACCCGCATCGGCAGCGCCTCGCACCTGCACCGCATGACCGAGGCGCTGGGCAAGCGGGCCGCGCTCACGCGCGGAACGGAGCCGGTGAAATACGGCTGGTTCCAGCCGGGCGGCACGAAGCTGGCCTACCTCGCCGACCAGGGCGGAGATGAGAACTACCAGCTGTTCCTGACCGACGCCGCCGACGCCAAGGCCAAGCCCTCGTTGATCACGGACGGACGCTCCCGCAACACCGACCCCCGATGGTCGGCGGACGGCCGACGCATCGCCTGGGCCTCGAACCGTCGCAATGGCAAGGACAGCGACATCCTGGTCGTCGACGTGAAGGCGCCCTCGAAGGTGCGCGCGCTCGTGACGGGATCATCGCCCGGCTGGTCGGCGACGGCCTGGGCTCCCGACGGCCGCTGGCTGCTGGTGCGGCAGTCGGTCAGCATCGAACGCACCCGGCTGCACCAGGCGGACCTGGCGACGGGCAAGCTCACCGAAGTGACGCCCACCGGGGCTTCCCACCCCTTCAGCCACGTGCGTCTGTCCGTGGACGGAAACGGCGCCTACGCGCTCTCGACCCTGGGCGGCGACTTCCTGCGCCCCGTCCGCCTCGACTTCGCCGCACGGACGGTGAAGGCGCTGGAAGGGGCTCCTGAATGGGACTGCGAGGAACTCGAGGTCTCCGCGGACGGGAGACGCCTCGCCGTCATCGTCAACGTGGACGGCCGGTCGGAACTGCGCTGCTGGGAGCTGCCGTCGGGCAAGCCCCTCCGCGCCCCCGCGATCCGCCCCGGCGTCATCTCCGACCTCGCGTTCCGGCCGGGCAGCCATGAGGTCGGCTTCACGCTCAACTCGGAGGACTCTCCCAGCGACGCGTGGTCGGCGGACCTCGACTCGGGGGCGCTCACCCGCTGGACCGACCGGACCTCCAAGCCCAAGGTCGAGGTCAAGGCTCCCGAAGCGACGACCGTCCGCGTGCGCAGCTTCGACGGCGAGCAGATCCCCTGCCTCGTCTACCTGCCCGACCCCGCGAAGTTCCCCGGCCGGCGTCCGGCCATCATGATCTTCCACGGCGGCCCCGAGGGACAGTCCCGTCCCGGCTTCCGCGGCGGCCTGCTCTACTACCTGGACCGTCTGGGCGTCGCGCTCATCTACCCGAACGTGCGCGGATCCTCCGGCTACGGACGCCGCTACCTCAACCTCGACAACGGCGTGCGACGCGGCGACGCGGTGAAGGACGTCGGGCCCGTGCTGGACTGGGCCGCAGGGCACCCGCGCATCGACCCGGCCCGCATCGCCGCCTTCGGCGGAAGCTACGGCGGCTTCATGTGCCTCGCGAGCATGGCGGAGTTCGGCGAGCGCTTCCGTTGCGGCGTGGACGTCGTCGGGGTGACCAACATGGTCACCCTGCTCGAGCAGACCTCGGACTACCGGCGCGCCGCACGCCGGGCAGAGTACGGCGACGAGCGCAAGCCCGAGGTGCGGGCCGCCCTGGAGGCGGTCGCCCCCGCCCGCAACGCGGCCCGTATCCGCGCCCCGCTGCTCGTGATCCACGGACGCAACGACCCGCGCGTGCCCCTGGCGGAGGCGGTGCGCATCCGCGACGCCGTGAGGTCCAATGGCGGCGAGGTCTGGTATCTGGTGGCCGAGGACGAGGGCCATGGGTTCTCCAAGAAGTCCAACGTCGACCACCAGGCCAGGGTCACGGCCCTCTTCCTGAAGGAGCGCCTGCTCGACCCTTAATTGA
>VGZO01000107.1 GCA_016872555.1 Planctomycetota bacterium | reverse complement strand
AGCCAGATCGGGCTCCGCGAGCTCCGCGTGATCACGATCCCCGTGGCTGGCTCGAGCGGCCACGGCACGTTCGAACCCGGACCGTCCGGACCGTCGCTCCAGTCGGGGACATCGGGGAGTGGTGGCTCGATCGACTTCGCCGCACTCGCCGCCTGGGCCGGGGCCCAGCAGGTCAGCCAGCCCGACGCGCCGGCCGGAACCCCCACCGGAAACGCCAAGCCGAAACGCTGACGCGGCCGCGATCCGGCGAAAGCATGCGACGCCGTGCGTCGATTCACTCCGGGGCAATTCGCCCCAGGGGTGTCGATGGACCAGGTTTCACCTGGGGCGAATCGCATCACGGCACGCCATGGCAGGTTGCCTCTCGTCGGCGGGGTAGACGCTGACGACCCGCTTTCCAGCCGCACGTTGCGGCGACCGCCGATCGTCGAAATCTCGGCCTTTTACGCGTTCGACCGCATGACGAGTGCGACGCGAGGCATCGTCCGCGGATACCCGCTGCCTGCGGCCGTGCCGCGCGCGATCGGGTCAGTCCTGATTGCAGCGGCATTGGCACGGCATCTGCATCGAAGGGAGGCGTCGGGGCAACTGTTGGAGACCGTATTCATCGAGCGCGCCGTCGAGGCGCGCGCCCGTCCCGCTGGCTTTCGCCCGGGGTCGAGGAGGTTCGCGCTTGGTCGCTACCGTACCTCTCATACACCGTCGTTTGTTCGTTTTGTTCTCATCGCTGGAGGTCATCATGCGTGGTTTCAAGCATCTTGGCGCGGGGTTCGTGGTGTCGGTGGTCAGCATCGCGCTGACACTGGCGGCAGCCGACGCCGGCATCATCTACCGGGTCTCACAGGTGACCCCGACCGGCGCGATCACGATTCCCGCAACGGCGACATTTGCCGTCACGCTGGAGTCGGATTCCGGGAACCAACAAGTCACTGGCGTCGATTTCACGGTCAACCTCAGCGATACGGCGAAGATGGGTGGCGTGATCACCAGCGGGAGTAATTTCCTCTTTCCGGGCGGCGCCAACGGATTCTTCGCCTCCGATTTCCCTCCGGCGGGATCGGGTCTGACGGCCGACTACACGTCATTCAGCTTCACGCCAGTGACCATGACAACCACCCCGACCACGATTGCCACATTCACGCTCGACACGTCGGGTGTAGACGTCGTCCCCGGAACGTACACGATCTCCCTCAGTGGCCTGGAGGTGGCCGACGCATCCTTACAACAAGTGCTGCCGACCACCCAGGTCCCGACGACATACACGCTGCAGGCTGTCCCCGAGCCGAGCACGATCGCGATGGCGGGGCTGGCGGTCGGTGGCGGAATGGCCGTCGGGTGGAAGAGCGCGCGGCGGCGGGAGAAATCGTCCACTGGCACCGCGTGACGACGCTATATCCCACTGGTCTGCGGTCGGATCCGCCTCGGACCGAGAGGCGTTTGGCGACCGGAACATTGACGGATTCATGGATTTCTGTTACCCGATATCCTCATGGAGCTTCCTGTGGCGGAGGGAGATCGGCCCAGGTTCATCGAGCTCGTGATCGGACTGCATCCCGTGACCCAACCAATCTCGCCGGAGTCTTGAGCCATGTCGACCCGTCGCCGTCCCTCCGCTCGCGGTCGTGCCGCCCGACGCCTCACGCGGCCGCTGGGCCATGAGTCGCTCGAAGCACGTCACCTGCTCGCCGTCAGCCCGCTGCATCTGGTTGAAGACGACGGCACGAGTGCCCGGTCGGGCGGCTCGTTGCCCAGCGGTGGACATCGGCCGGTCGTGGCCAACTTGGTCGCTACGGACCACTACATCGCCGACGGAGTGGCGATCGGGATGGTCGAGAGCCCCACGCGGATAGCCCTCGCGGCGACCGCAGCGGGGCGTGCCGATCGGTCGTGGCAAACGGAGGTCGGGCTGACGTTCCTCCGCGGTCTCGCGGGCAGCCGGTTCGACGTCTACGCCACGACCGGGCCGCTCGACGGAGCCACGCTGCAGGCGCTGTACGCCCGCGGCGTCGTCGATGGCGAGGTGCCGGTGTTCGACGTGCTTGATTCGGGTTCCGAGGCCGTGCTGCTCGACGAGGCGATCGTCGAGCTTGCCGACGGTGTCGACGCGGCAGCGTACTTCGGTGCCCGTCCGGTGTTTGCGGCTCACCGGCCACTGGCCGGCACGCCGAACCAGTTCGTCGTCACGCTCGCGGCCGGTCCGGGCCGGGCCGCATTGGAGGTGATCAACGGGCTCGACGGTGACCGGCAGCTCGCCTGGGCCGCACCCAATTTTCACCAGAACTGGCAGCGGTATTACCTGCCGGATGACCCCCGAATCCCCAACCAGTGGCACGTGCAAAATACCGGACAGAGCGGCGGGCTGCCCGGAGCCGTCGGGGCCGACGCAGATCTCGTGGCCGCGTGGGACGTGGTCCAGGGTGGTTCCACCGCACTGACGATCGCCGTCGTCGACGACGGCGTGCCGACCAACCATCCCGACATCAACCCCTGGGTCAATCCGGGTGAGGTCGCCGGCAACGGGCTCGACGACGACGGCAATGGCTGGGTCGACGACGTCAACGGCTGGAACTTCGTCAGCAACAATAACATCAGCGTCCCCAACACCGCCAACGACGGTCATGGCACCGCCGTCGCCGGGGTTGCGGCGGCGCGGGGCGACAATGGCGTCGGTGTGGTCGGCGCCTCCTACGGCACGCCAGTACTGTCGTCGCGGATTTTCGAAAACAACGTTGCTGCCACCGACGCCCGGATCGCCGAGGCGATCTACTACGCTGCCGGTCGGACGGCCAACGGCCTCGGCTCGTGGAAGGCGGGGGATGTTTCCAACCACTCATGGGGTGGCGGTGCGAACAGCGCTGCCATCAACGGAGCACTGACGTGGGCGACCAGCCAGGGTCGTCAGGGACTTGGCAGCACGCAGTTTTTCGCCGCCGGTAACGGCGGATTGGCGCTGGTCGGCTATCCCGCTTCACAGGCTACGACGAACGCGGGGATCAGCGTCGTCGGTTCGATGAACAACCTCGGCCAACGGTCGGAGTACAGCCAAGTCGGTGCCGTGCTCGACATCCTCACGCCGAGCAATGACTTCCGCACCGGCTACCTGGCGATCGACACGACCGACCGGGTCAGCAGCGCCGGCTACAACACCGCGGCTGGAGCGGCTGGCGACTACACCGGCAACGGTGCGACCGGGTTCGGGGGCACCTCGTCATCGGCGCCCGTGGCGACGGGGACCGGTGCCCTGGCGCTGGCCCGCGCGCAGGTGCTGGGGGTGACCTTGTCGGCGGCACAGTTGCGATCGCTGATGCGCGCCAATACCACGCTGATCAGCACGGCCGACACCGGGTTTTCCTACGATCCGGCCACCGGTCAGTCGTTGACGCACGGCTTCGGCCTGCTGTCGGCGGGGAGCCTCGTGCGGGCGATCGGCACGCGCGAGATCTCGGTCACGTCGGCCGGGTTTGAAATCACCAACGGATCGACCGGCTCGTTCGGCAGCGTGCTCGTCGACGACAGCGTCGTGGCCACGCTGCGGATCCGCAATCAAGGCACGCTACCGCTCACGATCTCGGGGTTGACGGCGACGGGCGACTTTACCGTCGCCACCGGGCCTGGGCAGTCGACGCTCGGACTCGGCGAGGGGACGACGTTCACCATTCGGTTCACGCCGTCCGCGGCGGGATCCAGGTCGGGCACCGTGACGATTCTCTCCAACGACGCCGACGAAGGGAGTTTCGTATTCACGGTCGAAGGGACCGGAACGCCGACCAACGTCTCGGGATATCTGTTCGAAGACGCTGACGGCGATGCCGTTCGGCAGGGAGACGAGGCCGGAATCGGAAGCCGGACGGTGTTCCTCGATACCAACGGCAACGGGACGTTCGACAACGCGATCGAGGATGTCACCGTCAACGCCGCGATCGACGTCGGCCTGATTCCCGACGGCACGGCCACCGGCGCCGGGGCACCGCTGGTCTCGACGCTGGCCGTGTCCGGCCTGACACAAAAGATCACCGACGTCGACGTGACCGTCAACATCAACCACACCTGGATCTCTGACCTCGACGTCGTCCTCATCGCACCGTCGGGGAGGCGGATCATGCTGGCAGAGAGCGTCGGTGGCTCCGGCGACAACTTCACGGGAACGATTTTCGACGATCAGGCGGGGACGGCGATCACGGCGGGCACGCCGCCGTTCACGGGGCGATTCCGGCCCGCACAGCCGTTGTCGGCACTGCTTGGTGAAGATCCCAACGGCACCTGGAGCCTGGAGATCACCGACTTCTTCCAGGCCGATCAGGGAACACTCACCGGTTGGTCGATCCGTGTCCGCACCGGCGAGGAGTCGGCCGTGACCAATGCCAATGGCTTCTACTCGTTCAGCGGTTTGGCGGCCGGCACGTATTCCCTCGCATCGGTCCTGCCCGCCGGATGGTCCGCTTCCGGTGTCGCATCACGGTCGTTTACCGTGACCGGCCCGGCGAGCACCGACCGTGGCAACGACCTCGGCTCGGGAGTGAACAACCGCTTCTACGGGCGGGTGTTCGACGACGCCAATGCCAACGGCGTGAAGGATCCCGGCGAGCCGGGCCTGTCGGGCCGGACGCTGTTCATCGACGCCAACGGCAACGGCATCGTCGATCCGCCGACGCAGACGACGTTCACGAGCTCCACGGCGCTGGCGATCCCCGACAAGCCGGCGAGCGGGTTTTCGCCGGTGACGTCGTCGATCGTCGTCTCCGGGATCGGCG
>VGZO01000106.1 GCA_016872555.1 Planctomycetota bacterium | reverse complement strand
CCGCGGAAGATGTTGGTGACGACCAAATACGATCCGAAGCCGCTTCAGAAAGCCCTCGAGAAATCGCTCGGCGATGCGCTGCTCGAGTCGGCACAGCAAGCGCTGGTCATCCCCGCGGTCATCGCCCAGCTTGGCGAGGCGACGACGTTTACCACGCCCCATCATCCGGATCGCAAGCACCATGGTCGTACCAGCGCGGTCGAGGCGGTGATGGCGTCGGCCGCCGCGCCGATGTATTTCAGCGCGGCCACCGTCACCGGGCGGTTTGTCACAGACCAATTTCTTGACGGCGGTGTCTGGGCCAATAACCCCGTGCTGCCCGCGATCGCGGAGGCGATCCGTTACCGCGGCGCCGTGCCACAGCAGATCGACGTGCTCAGCGTCGGCACGATGAAGACGGTCAACGATTTCACGAAAAACTTCGAGGGCGGTATCGCGCAGTGGCGCGAGCAGATCGTGTCGTTGTTTTTCGCGGCGCAGGAGACGGCTGCCGAGGAGCTCGCGACGATGTACCTGAACAAGTCGCACCTGTATCGGGTCAATCCGGTCGTTGCGGACCTCCCTGCGCTCGACGCTGCCCGCGACGTCGTCCCCCTTCTCAAGATGGGGAAGCGGCTCGCCGAAAAGACCTTTTCCGAGGTCCGCGGCCGGTTCCTCGACGGCGTCGCGGCACCGCCCTGGACGCGGTACTGACCGCACCGCGACCCGTCAGACCGCGACCGCTTGGCGCGGGTTTTCGACCGAGAGCCGATCGACCTCCGCGGGCGACAGGCCGATGTCGTCGGCCAGGACGGCGCGGACCTTGCCCATGCCCGCCGTCGAACCGACCAGATGCGTCCGCCCCGCCATCCAGGCGGCGCCATCCTCGCCGACGTCCACGTCGAGCGCCCCGAGCCGAAAGCACCCCGGCCCCATGCCGCCTGCGGCCGTGGCGTCGGTCACGGCCACCGCCCGGTCGAGGCCGGCGGCGCGGATCAGGTTTCCCAGGGCGAAGGGTGGGATGTGGATCCCGTCGGGGATGAACGTGATCCAGGCGATGCCCCGGCAGGCGAGGACGCGCTGGATGATGTTGTCGTGCCGGGGGAGGAGATGCGGGCAGGCGTTGCCGAGGTGGGTGAACGCCCGCAGCCCCGCGCGGACCGCCGCCGCCAGGTCGTCGCGCGACGGGTCGCAGTGGCCGGCGGCGACGAGGATCCCACGGTCGGCGAGAAACCGCGTCGTGGCATGGTTGCGGTCGCGTTCCGGAGCGAGCGTGACCATCCTGACGAGGCCCCGGCCGGCGGCCACGAGCCGGGCAGCGGCTTCGGGCGTGGCGTCGCAGGTGAGCTGCGGCGGATGGGCGCCGACGAAGCCGGGATCGCCGCGGAGAAACGGCCCCTCGACATGGATTCCCGGAAATGTCGCGCGGGCGACGTCGTCGGCAAGCAGGCGCTCGGCCAGCCGGGCGACCCGGGCCTCGAGGATGTCGAGGTCGTCGGTGATCACGGTCGCCAGCGCCATGCCGCCGCCGGCGTCATGGACGGCCGCCGCCGCCGTGCGCAGCGACGCCGGTGCGAGGTCGGCCGCGGCGAAGTCGATCCCGGCATAGCCATTGAGCTGGAGGTCGAAGGGGAGCATGAGGAAACTCTTGAGACGGACGTGGTGAAGGGTGAGCCGGGGCAGGGCGACGGAAAGCGGCGCTTGTCACGGTTCGAGCAGGCGGCGGAGCCGGTCGGTCACGGCCGGCGTGCGGATCTGCCCGCCGAGGACGACGAGGACGAAATTGTCGGCGAGGATCTCCTCGGGATGGATCAGGTAGCCGGTGTTGCGGCCGACCTGGTCGAAAAACCCCTCGGCCGCCTCGAAGTCGATCATCGTGACGCGGTCCCCGTCGGCGAGCGCCACGGGGGGGGCGTCGTCGCGCCGCTCGACGAGGAGGAGCTTGGAGCGCATCGCGGCAAACAGGCCGCGGCCTCCCGGATCGACGGAGTCCGATTCCGAAAACAGGATCGGCACGCCCCACACGGGCGCGCCGCCGTGGGTGACGCGGATGCAGTGGGCATTTGACGGGGCGTCGGGATTGGTGATCCGGCGGGCGGCGAGCGACGGCGGGAGGACCGGCTCGCCACAGCGCACGAAGCCGATCGCCGCATACAGCCGCTCGCGGAGGCCGGGCGCGGCGCGCGAGAGCACGTGAAACAGCTCGTGGACGAGGAGCCGCTCGACCGAGTCGCCGCCGTCGCGCAGCATCCGCCCGGGAAGGAAGATCGCCGGGCCGCGCGTGAAGGCGGCGTTGCCCTCGGTGCCCCGCGCCGTCTTCACCAGCAGCACGCGCGCGGGAAACGGCAGGCGATAGGGCACGAGCCGCGGTGCGATCGCCGCCAGGGCCCGGGCGACGCGCTCCCGTTCGGAATCGGTCCATTCGTCGGCCCCGTCGCCGACGCGAGCCCGAAATGCCTCGGCCGACACCGGCTCCGCCGAGGCGAGCCGCACGGCGCGATCGAACGGACTGAGGCTCGTGAGGAAGTCATCTTCGGTCTCGAGCACCGCCCGCCCCTCGGCCGCGGTGGCAAACACGACGACACTCCCCGGCGCGATCGTCATCCCTGCTCCCGTGTCAGACCCGCAAAAACACCCGCTGCCGCCAGAGAAACCACAACAACAGCCACTTCACGCCGATCACCCCGGCGCCGAGCACGACCGATTTCCAGTCGCCCGCCAGGCCGGCGAGGCCGCCGCAGAAGAAGTCGGCGATCTTGCCGAAGTCGATCACGCGCTGGGCCAGGTAGATCGTGATCGCATTGGCCCCGATCGCGGTGAAGAAAAACAGTGCCCGCTGCCAGCCGGCGACGTCGACCAGGGCGTGGAACAGGGCCACCAGGATCAGGCACCAGCCCCCCGACACGAGCACGAACGAACTGGTCCAGAGGTTCTTGATGATCGGCAGCCAGGGCGACCAGGCGTAGCCGACCACGATGCAGGCCAGGCCCGCCGCGGCCAGGGCACCGGCGCGGCGATACGACGGCGGCCCGGCGCGGAGCCAGTCGCCGGCGAGCGTGCCCAGGAGCGTGGTCGCCAGGGCGCCGAGCGTGGACAGGAGCCCTTCGTTGTCGCCGAAGCCGTAGTACTTCTCGAGGATCTTCCCGGGGAGGATCGTGCGGTCGACCCAGCCGGAGATGTTTCCCTCGGGGCTGAACGGACCGGCCACCGATCCGGGAGCGGGGACCAGCGCGAGCAACGCCCACCAGCCCACGAGCAGGCCGACGGTCGCGGCGATCCGGCCGCGGCGCGACGTGGCGAGAAACACCGCCGCCGCCAGGCCGTAGCAGATGCCGATCCGCTGGAGCACGCCGAGCGTGCGGATCGGGAACTTGAACGACAACAGCGAGTTGTAGAGGAGGCCGAAGAAGAACAGCAGCGCCGTGCGGCGCACGATCCGCCACCCCACGCCCCCCGGCTGGCCGTGGTATTTGGCGAGCGAGAACGGCAGGACGCAGCCGACGAGGAACAGGAACAGCGGAAAGATCAGATCCTCGAAATGGAATCCCTCCCACTCGGCATGCTCGAACTGCCCGGCGAGGCGCTGCGGCCAGCCGGGGCCGAGCCGGCCGAGCACGCGCTGCGCCAGCGCGTCGCCGCCGATGATCCAAAACATGTCGAAGCCGCGGAGGGCGTCGAGCGACAGGATCCGCGCCGGGGTGGCTTCGGCATCGGGGGCCGCGGGCACCGTGCGGGGCATCGGGTCACTTGCCCCCTGCCGCGCCGCGCTTCTGGGCGAACAGCCAGCGGTAGAACTCGGGGTCGTCGTAGGTGGCCGTCCACGAATCGTGGCCGACGCCCGGATAGATCGTGAACTTGACGTTGTCCTTCTGGCCGAGCGCCTCCAGCGCCGTCACCATCGCCTGCGAGGCGAGAAGCGGGACGACCGTGTCCTTCTCACCGTGAAACACCCAGATCGGCAGGCCGCGGAGCTTGATCGCGTCGACGGGATTGCCGCCGCCGCAGATCGGCGCGATCGCCGCGAACCGCTCCGGCCGCGCCGCCGCCAGCGCCCAGGTGCCGAAGCCCCCCATCGACAGGCCGGTGAGATAGACGCGGTCCTCGTCGACGCGGTACTCGCGGCACAACTCGTCGACCAGCGCCCCGACCATGTCGGCGTTCCAGCCGCGCCCCGGGCACTGCGGCGAGACGACGATGCACGGATGGTCGAACGTGCCGGCGGCGATCAGCTTCGGCGGGCCGTGGATCTTGACCTTGTCGAGGTCGCTTCCCGACTCGCCGGCGCCGTGGAGGAATACCAGCAGCGGCCACTTCTTCGCCGCGTCGGCCTCGTAGCCGGCAGGGAGCGAGAGGAGGTAGCCGAGCTTGGCCTTGATCGTGATCTCCTTCTCGAAGAGCTTCGGCTCCTGCCCGCGCTCGGCGGCGCCGACGGCGCCTGTCGGTAAGACCATCGCCACGACGACCGCGAGCGCCACGGCCGACCAGGAGAGCTGCAGGCAGGGGGACGACATCGGGCGAGCTCCGGGGAGAAGGGAAGGCGGAAGCCCGCGGAATATACCGCTCTTGCTCTCAGCCGTCGCGGCCGCCGAGCGGCGCCCGCCCCGCGGTGGATCGCTCGGCTGCGACGCTGGTATTCTCCCTCGGGGGCTGCGGCACGAACGGCGTCATGGCAGCCCACGACTGACGATCTCCTCGCCGCCGGCATGCTGACGGTCACCCACTGCGGAGGTCCGATGACTGCCCGTACCATGACGCTGGTCGCCGCCGTCGTGTTCGGCACCGGTCTGGCCGCCGGCCAGACGATTCTCGACACGACCTTCACCGTCGATCCCCGACCCGCATGGACGTTGTCGGGCACCGGGGGACCGGGGTGGAATGCCGCTGGCTACCTCGACATGAGCTCCGGGCAATCCTGGCGGAGCCCGTCGTTCGCCGTGTCGAGTTTGGAGTACCTCGAGGTTTCCTACCGCACCACGCTCGCCACGGCGCCGACCGGATTTGCCGGCATGGTCTCGACGGTGTCGACGAATCCGGCGGCAACGTGGAACTTCAATCCGCAGTCGCCCGGACCGACCGGCCAGGATCTGATCGCCGACGACTATCGCTCCAGCCTGGCGACGGCTGCCGGCTGACAGGAACAGACGCTCTATTCGCGCGTGCAGCGGAA
>VGZO01000105.1 GCA_016872555.1 Planctomycetota bacterium | reverse complement strand
CGCGCCCACCTGTCGGGCCTGCCAACCACCGCCGACGCCGTGCTTGCCGACCTCGCTGAGCCGCTCGCGCGAAACTGGCGCGGGATCGTGACGGGGGACGTGGCGGTCGCCGGGGGGTGACCTTCCCCCTCCACCGGGCCAATCGTAGCCATGCTGTCCGGCCCTCGGCCACGGTGCCGTCATCACTGCCCTCCGGAAATGGTGCCCCGCGGTGGAGAACCGCACCCAAGAAGCCTCGGGGTCCCCGCCCGCTTAGGTCGCGTCTGCCATGGCCGCACGGTTTACTCCGCAAAACCCTCGCGGCCGCCGCCCGGCTATCGCAGCCGCAGTGCCGGTGGTATCGCCCCATTGCGCAGCCCCACCGCCGCGCCCCCGCGCCGGCTCCCCCTCGCCCGCTCACACATACGCCTCCGCCGTTTCCGGCGGGGCGGGGCCGTATTTCAGCGGGGCCATCGTGAAGCTCGCGCGGCCCTGGCTCACGCTGCGCACCGCCGCCGAATAGCCGAACATGCTCGCCAGCGGCGCTTCGGCAGTCAGCACCGTCACGCCACCGCGGATCTCCGTCGCCGTGATGATCGCCCGCCGCTGCTGGAGATCGTTGATCACGTCGCCGAGATGCTCCTCCGGCACGCTCACCTCGACCCGCATCACCGGCTCCAAGAGCACCGAGCCGGCTGCCGCGAGGAGCTTGTCGATCGCGTCGGCCGCCGCGATCCGGATCGCCACGTCTCCCGGCGGCGGCTCCGGGATCGGGCTTGCGAGGACCACGATCCGCACGCCCCACAGCGGACAACCCTTGAGCCCACCGCGCTCGGCACTCTCGCGGACCGCCTGCGTCATCGTCGCCGCGATCTCGCCGAGCGACTCCTCCTCCGGAAACCACCCCTGCTCCACCACCACCGGCCCCTGGTCGGAGGTCGGCTCGGCCCGGAGCGTGACGGTGGCGACGAGCGTTTGGCCCGCCACCTGGCGATTGGCCTGGCCGACGGCCGGCGCGGCGCGCTCGATCGATTCCTTGTAGCTCACGCGCGGCTTGTGGACGCGGCACTTGAGCTTGAAGTCGCGCTCGAGGCGATGGCGGATCACCTCGAGGTGCAGTTCGCCCATCCCCGAAATCAGCGTCTGCCCCGTCTCCTCGCTCTCCACGGCCCGAAACGTCGGATCTTGCCGCTTCATCATGTCGAGGACGTCGGCGAGCTTCTTGCGCTCGAGGCTCGTCTCCGGCTCGATCGCCATCGAGATCACCGTCTCGGGGAAGGTGATCGTCTCGAGCACGATCGGCGCCGCCGCGTCGCAGAGCGTGTCGCCGGTCACGCTGGCGCGCGGGCCGATCACGCCGACGATGTCGCCGGCGGTGCAGCTCTCGATCTGCTCGCGCCGGTCGGCCTGCACGCGCCACACCTGCGCGATGTTTTCCTTCTTCTGCTTGAGCGGATTCCAGGCCCGGCTGCCCGCCTCGAGCGTGCCGGAGTAGACGCGGACGAAAAACAGGTCGCCATGCTTCTCGGCGAGGATCTTGAACACGAGGCCGGCGAACGGCGCCTTCGGATCGGCCTTGCGCGCGATCGTGACCGGCGTCTTTTTCGTCGGGTCGAGCCCCTCGACGGGCGGCACGTCGGCCGGGCTGGGGAGGTAGCGGGCGACGGCGTCGAGCACCGGTTGGACGCCGATGCAGTCGAGCGCCGAGCCGCCGAGGATCGGCACGACCTTGCGGGCGAGCGTCGCCTGACGGATCGCACGGTGGATCACGTCGACGGGAATCGGCGAATCGCTCATCGCCAGCTCGGCGAGCTCGTCGGAAAAGTCGAACAACGTCGAGACGAGCTGCTCGCGCCACTCGGCGGCAAGGTCGGCCACCTCCGGCGGGATCGGCCCGGCCGTGAAGGCTTCGGCCGGTGCCGCGGCGGCGAGGGCTTCGTCGCGCGGCGGGTAGGTGAGGAGCTGCATCTCGACCAGGTCGACCAGGCCGCGGAACGGATTGGTCACGTGCGGCGGGCCGATCCCCAGCGGCACCTGGAGGACGAGCGCCTGGGCGCCGAGGCGCTTCTCGATCTGGTCGATCGTGCCGAAGAAATCGGCCCCTTCGCGGTCGAGCTTGTTGACCAGGGCGACGCGGGGCACGTGGTATTTGTCGGCCTGGCGCCAGACCGTTTCGCTCTGCGCCTCGACCCCTTCGCGCGCGGAAAAGACCACCACCGCGCCGTCGAGCACGCGCAGGCTCCGCTCCACCTCGGCGGTGAAGTCGACGTGGCCGGGGGTGTCGATGAGGTTCACCGTCACGTCGCGCCACCGGAAGCTCACGGCGGCGGAGTAGATCGTGATCCCGCGCTCCTGCTCCTCGGGATCGAAGTCGGTGACGGTCGTGCCGCGGTCGACGTCGCCGAGGCGATGGCTGGTCTTGGTGAAGAACAGCATCCGCTCGGTGAGCGTGGTCTTGCCGGCGTCGATGTGGGCGACGATGCCGATGTTGCGGATCGTGGCCAGGGGGGCGGTCATGGAACCCCTCGGGGAAAACGGTCGCGGCGCCGGCCGCCCGGCGTCACATCCGCCGGACGGTGCCGATGCCGAGCAGGTCGAGCCCCTTGCGGAGGACGCGGCCGGTGAGGTCGGCAAGCGCCAGGCGGCTCGTGCGGCTGGGCTCGTCGGCCTTGAGGATCGGGAGGGCGTCGTACAACGCCGAATAGCGGCCGGCGACGTCGTACAGCCAGGCGGTGAGCAGGTTCGGCCGGTAGTCGGCCTCGACATCCTCGAGGACCTCGCCGAAGCGGAGCAGCGCCAGGGCGAGGGCCCGTTCCTTCGGATCGGCCAGCGTGATCGCCGGCGCCGAGCGCCGCAAGGCCGCGCGGTCCACGCCCCCCTTGTCGAGCACCCCCTCGACGCGGGCGACCGCATACTGCATGTAGGCGGCGGTGTTGCCCTTGAGCTCGAGCATCTTGTCGTAGCTGAAGACGTAGTCGGTGGTGCGGTTCTGGCACAGGTCGGCGTATTTGATCGCCCCGATGCCGACCGTCTCGGCCACGTTCCGCCGCTCCTCCTCCGCGAGCCCTTCGTCGGCGGCGATCACCGCCAAGGCGCGCTCGACCCCTTCGTCGAGCAGCGATTCGAGGCCCACGGTGTCGCCGGAGCGCGTCTTGAACGGCTTGCCGTCGTCGCCGAGGACGGTGCCGAAGGCGACATGGACGAGCGCCACGCGGTCGAGACCGGGCAGCCCCCAGCGCGCCGCGGTGCGGAACAACTGGTCGAAGTGCTGCCCCTGGCGGTGGTCGACGACATACAGGATCCGATCGGGCCGCCAGTGCTCGAGGCGCCAGCGGATCGTGGCCAGGTCGGTGGTGGCGTAGAGGAAGGCGCCGTCGGCCTTGCGGACGAGAAACGGCGGCTTGTCGTCGCCGTCGAGGAAGATCCCCGTGGCGCCGCGGCTCTCGCGCGCCAGGCCGCGCCGCTCGAGATCGGCGACGACGTCGGCGAGGAACGGCTGAAAAAAACTTTCGCCGAGCCAGTGGTCGAACGACACGTCGAGGCGGCTGTAGAGTCGCTCGATGTCGGCCAGGCAGGCGGGCATGAAGCGCTGCCAGAGGGCGCGGTTTTCCGCGTCGCCGGCGTGGAGCTTGGCCGTCTCCTCGAGCACCTCGCGGCCGGCGTCGGGATGGCGGGCGGCGAGGTCGGCGGCGGGCGGATCGGCGGCGAGATCCTCCGGCTTGGCGTCGGCGACGTTGCGCACCAGCCGGTACAGCCGCCCCAGCTCGGCGGTCGGGTCGGCGGCGAAGGCGCCGTCGTCGCGGCAGTGCTTCCAGCCCCAGATGATCATCCCGAACTGCGTGCCCCAGTCGCCGAGATGGTTGTCGGTGATGACGCGGTGGCCGCGAAACGCGAGGATCCGCGCCAGGGCGTCGCCGATCACGGTCGAGCGGATGTGGCCGACGTGCATCGGCTTGGCGACGTTGGGCGAACTGAAATCGACGACGATCGACTCGGGCCTGGCGACCAGTGGCACGCCGAGGCGCTCATCGACGAACGCCGCCGAGATCGCCGCCGCCAGGGCGTCGTCGCGGACGCGGACATTGACAAAGCCGGGGCCGACCGGATCGCCCGGCGGCGTGAACGCGGCGGAAAATCCGGGTGTGTCCGCAAGGCGCGTGGCCAGCTCGACGGCGACGTCGCGCGGCTTCTTCCCGACCTTCTTGGCCAGCCCCATCGCCAGCGTCGCCGAGTAGTCGCCAAACTTCGGATCGGCCGCCTCGCGGACCTGATCGACCAGGCCGGGCACGTCGCCTGCCGCGATCGGCAGCGCCCCGTCGGCGCTTGCGGCTGCCAGGGCACCGGCGAAGGCCCCGCGGAGGCGGTCGCGAAACGTGCCGGGCGAAGCGCCTGCGGCCACTCCGTCGGCAGTCACGGCCGCGCCCCCGCAGCCGGCAGGGAGACGCGCCGCGCGTCGCTCCACAGGTGCTCGATGTCCCAGTAGCCGCGGGCGTCGGCGTCGAACAGATGGACGACGACATCGCCGTAGTCGAGCACGATCCAGCGCCCCTCCTCGTAGCCCTCGCCGCCGCGCTTGTGGTCGTGGAGATCGTGGCCGACGACCTTCTCGATCTCGTCGGCCATCGCGTGGAGCTGCCGCCGGCTCGAGCCGGTGGCGACGACGAAATAGTCGAACATCGGCGTCAGGCCGCGGAGATCGAGGACGCAGACATCGGTCCCGCGCGTCTCCTCGGCGATCCGCGCCGCGGCCAGGGCCAGCGTCCGCGAGCGGCCGCCGCCCTCGTCCCCGCCGCCGGCCGTGGCTTGGGCAGGCGATCGCTCGGCAGAGCTCGACGACGTCACGACAGCGGTTCCATGCAGGAAATGGAGGCAGACTCTGGGCAGCGAGTGGCCGCGGGAACATCTCCCGCGGCCGCAGTCTACCTCCACCGGCCAGGGGCGTCGCCCGCGCGGCGCCGCGGCAGCGATCACGCCGGCGCATGCCGGTGGGCGGCCAGCGCCAGCCCTTCGAGGACCAGATCTGGCCGCTCGATCGCCTCCGGCAGGGTGTCGCGGAGCATGCCCCGGCCGCCGCCGGTGAGGTACAGCGCCGCCGAGCTGCCGACGGCGTCGCGCGAGCGATCGACGAGCGTGCGGATCGCCCCGCGGAGCCCCCAGCCGATGCCGACTGTGATCGCTTCGGTCGTCGACCGCCCCGGCGGGGGCGGCGGGGCATCCAGCGGCGTGTGGACTTCCGGAAGGAGGCTCGTGCCGGTGGCCAG
>VGZO01000104.1 GCA_016872555.1 Planctomycetota bacterium | reverse complement strand
ACGACGACGCGCCCCAGGGAGTCGCTGCGGGCCAGCTCGCGAAACAGCGTCTCCCGCGCCCGCCCCGCGGCGGAGCGGTCGGCGCGGAGCAGCGCCGCGGAGAGCGCGGCCAAAGCCTCGAGGACCGTACCCGAGTCGCCGGGCGTGCCCTTGCCGCCGAGCGCCTCGCGGTAGTCGCGCCGCGCCTGGCGCTGGTCGGCGGCCACCGCCTCGGCGGCCGGCTCGGCGTGGATGGCACCACGGCGGTCGAGATACAACAGCGGCCGGGGATGGACGAACCGGTGCGCCCAGCCGCGCAGCTCGGCCAGCCGGGCGAGGCTCCCCGCGGCGAGGCGCGCCGTCTGCCGGATCGCCGCCTGCGTGGCGACGCCCAGCCACCCCTCCGGTTCGCCGAAGTTGTCGAGGAGGCCATCGGCGATCTCCTCGACGTCGGCCGCGGCGAAACTCGCCGGCGGCACCCGCGGCACCAGGTCGCAGCAGTGGACGTAGCGCCGCACCGGCCGCCGCTGGCGAAAAAAGACCGATTCCGTCCCGACCCGCGGCGCGCCGAACGTGACCAGTTCGGCCTCGGGAAAATCGGCACTGCACAGCGTCGCCAGCGCCCCGCCGAGGCTGTGGCCGGTGGCGAGCCGGCGGGAAACGGGAAGCGCGAAGCAGCGGTCGAGGGGCCCGCGCAGCTCGTCGAACGTCGCCGCAAAGCCGCGGTGCGCCATCATGCCCGGGCGCCATTCGACCGGGTCGACGAGGAGGTTCGAGAGCAGGTCGTCGAAGTTGCCCGTCTCGGTGCCGCGAAACACGGCGATCACGGCGTCACGGCGGCGATCGCGGCACACGAACCCGTCGGTGTCGGCCTGTGCGGGAAACAGGCGCTTGCTGCGGAGCGGCCCGAGCAGCTCGAACCCGACGCGCGGCAGCTCGGCCTCGATCCGCGACAGCGGCGCGTAGGCCAGCCGCGACAATTCCGCACAGACCGCATCGGTCGCGTCGCCGGCCAGTTCGTCGGGATGCCACTCGAAAAACGGCCCGTCGGCGGCGGGGTGGAGCAGTTCGCGCGTGCGCGTCGACGGTTCGGCAGTCATGGCCAGACTCGGCTCGTGTCGGGAATGCGAGCGGGCGGGACCGCGGCATCGCGCGATCGCTTCGAGCCTACCAAGTCCCCTGCCCGCTCACCCCATCCCCATGCAGCCGCCGGTGCCGCATTGCGGGCGGCCGCAGTTCCCGGCCGATGGAGCCGGCTCCTTGCCGCGGGCGACATGACCGGCGGCGACGCTCACGAGCTTGTCGAGCGCCGTACTGCGGCAGTGGGGGCACTCCGGCTTCTCACTGCCCCTGACGAGCAGTTCGCACCCGCGGCCACATTTCCGGCAGGCGTATTCGTAGAGCGGTATCGTGGCTCTCCTCAGGGACCGGCAACCAAAGTGTAGCGTCCGTCGGCTCGATGGGGCGGTATCATCGACTGCTTCACCTCGGAGGCCCGTCATGCCGTCGCTTCGCCTCGCTGTCCTGTACTGGGTCATCTGCCTCGGGGCGTTTTCCCTTGCCGCCGAGCCTGACTGGAAGGTCGTGTGGGAAGACGCCTTCGACGGCACGTCGCTCGACTGGTCGAAGTGGGAGATCGAGGTCAACGCGTTCGGTGGCGGCAACCATGAGTTGCAGCTCTACACCGACCGGCACGAAAACGTCCGCGTCGAGGACGGCCGGCTCGTGATCGAGGCGCGGAAGGACAACCATGGCATCGCCGGGACCGTCCGTGAGTTTTCGTCGGGGCGGATCCGCAGCAAACGGCGCGGCGACTGGCTGTATGGCCGGGTCGAGGTCCGGGCCAAGATCCCTGTCGGCCAGGGGATCTGGCCGGCGATCTGGATGCTCCCCAGCGACGACACCCACGGCGGCTGGGCCGCCAGCGGCGAGATCGACATCATGGAGATCAAGGGGCAGGAGCCGAACGTCCTCTGGGGCACGCTCCACCACGGCGGCCCGTGGCCGGACAACCGCCACACCGGCACGCAGTACCGGCTCCCTCAGGGCTCGTTCGCCGACGACTTCCACACCTACGCGATCGAGTGGGAGCGGGGACGGATCACCTGGCTCGTTGACGGCGCGCCCTGGCAGACACAGACCGAGTGGTCGAGCAGCGGCAAGGCGTTTCCGGCGCCGTTCGACCACCCGTTTCATCTCGTGATCAACCTCGCCGTGGGCGGCGGGTTCGTCGGACCGCCTGACGGCACGACGCCATTTCCGTCTCGTTTCGAGATCGATCACGTTCGCGTCCTGCAGCGTAAGTAACCGACGTATCGATACCGACCCGCCCAACGTGGAGCCTCGCGATGCGAAAGCCCCGTCGTCGACATCACTCTTCGCTCGTCATTGATCCCGAGCGACTCGAGCCACGCCAGGTGTTGGCAAGCCATGGGCTTCACGCCGTGAGCTCGGTTTTCGGCTCGGGACAGGTCGGCGAGACAGTCGTCGATGATCCCGCTTTGCCGTATCGCTACATCGCCGACGGCGAGACGATCGGGATGGCGATCAGCAACACGCGGGTCGCCTTGGCAGCGACTGCGGTCGGCCGGGCTGACCCGGCATGGCAGGCCGAATTCGGTCTGACGTCCCTTCGACCGCTCGCCGGCAGCCGGTTCGACGTCTATGCCACGACCGGGCCGCTCGACGGCGCCACACTCCAGGCCCTCCATGCCCGCGGCGTCATCGACGGCGAGGCGCCGGTGTTTGATGTCCTCTCGACGCGCTCCGAGGCCGTTCTCCTCGACGAGGCGATCGTCGAGCTCGCCGAGGGAATCATGCCGGCAGCCTACTTCGCTGCCCGGCCGATGTTCAGCGGCTACCGAACGCTGGCCGGCACACCGAACCAGTTCGTTGCCACGCTCTCGGCAGGCACCGGCACCGCGGCACTTGCGGCGATCAACTCGCTCGAAACCGACCCCGACCTCGCCTGGGCAGCGCCCAATTTTCACCAGAACTGGCAGCGATTCTTGATCCCGAACGACCCGCGCTGGAGCAACCTCTGGCACCTGCAGAACACCGGACAGAGCGGCGGCACCGCCGGAATCGATGCCGACCTCCCCGCCGCCTGGGACGTGATCCAGGGGGGCTCGACGGTGCTGACGATCGGCGTCGTTGACGACGGCGTGTCCACCGACCATCCCGACCTCACGGTATGGACGAATCCGGGCGAGGTGGCGGCCAACGGCATCGACGACGACGGCAATGGCTGGATCGACGACATCAACGGCTGGAACTTCGTCAACAACAACAACGTCAGCATTCCGAACAACACGACCGACGAGCATGGCACGAGCGTCGCCGGGGTGGCCGCCGCGCGCGGCAACAATTCGCTCGGCGTCACCGGCGCTTCCTACGGCACGCCGGTGCTCAGCTCACGGATCTTCGCCGGCAGCGGAGTGGCAACCGACGCCAATATCGCGGCCGCGATCTATTACGCCGCCGGACGGACGTCCAACGGCCTGGGCACCTGGAAGGCGGCCGACCTGTCGAACCATTCCTGGGGGGGTGGCTCGGCAACGACCGCGATCACCACCGCCTTCTCCTGGGCGACGAGCCAAGGTCGCCAGGGGAAGGGAGCCACGCAGTTGGTCGCCACCGGCAACGACTACGGTGTCGTCAGTTTTCCGGCCACGCTGTCGACCTCGAACACCGGCCTGATCGGCATCGGTGCGATGAACAACAAGGGGGAGCGCTCCGACTACAGCAACTACGGCGCGGCCCTCGACGTGGTCACGCCGAGCAACGACACCCGCGCCGGCTACCTGGCGATCGACACGACCGACCGCGTCGGAACCGCCGGCTACAACACGTCGGCCGGTACGGCAGGCGACTACACCGGCACCGGCTCGACCGGCTTCGGCGGTACGTCGTCGGCCACGCCGCTGGCGACCGGCATCGCGGCCCTGGCGCTGGCCCGTGGGCAGGCGCTCGGCATCGACCTCACGCCGGCGCAGATCAAAAACATCTTCCGCACCAATACCCGGCTCGCCGGCAGCGGGGCCTACGATCTCGCCACCGGGCGGAACACCGAGCTCGGCTTCGGACTGCTGTCGGCGGCGGGTGTCGTTCGGGGGATCGGGATGCGGGAGATCTCCGTGGTCGGCGGCAAGACCGACATCACTTCGGGCGCTACGTCGATTCCGGTGTCGGCGATCCTCGACGATTCGGTCGATACGGTCTTCCGGATCCGCAACCAGGGCACGCTGCCGCTGTCGCTCTCCGGTGTGTCGATCACCGGCGCCGGATTCGCGATCGCCAGCCCGCCGGCGGCGACCGTCCTCGCCGCCGGCGAGGGAACGACGTTCACGGTTCGGTTCACGCCCACGGCTGCCGGCGTCACGTCGGCAAAGGTCACGGTGGCCTGTGACGACGCCGACGAGGGAACGTTCTCGTTCACGATCAGCGGCACCGGCGTGGCCACGACCGTGTCGGGCAGGGCGTTCGAGGATGCCGATGGCGACGGAACGCGCCAGTCCGACGAGCCGCTCGTCGCCGGCCGCCGGATGTATATCGACTCCAATTCCAACGGCCAATTCGACGAGTTTTATCAGGATGTCACCGTCAATGCCGTGATCACGACGGCGGCGATCCCCGATCCCGGCACGCTGACATCGTCGCTCACGGTCGCCGGATTGACATCCCCGATCGGCGATGTCGACGTGACGGTGAGCATCACGCACACCTGGGTGTCGGATCTCACGCTGACGCTGATCGCCCCGTCGGGGCGGCGGATCCAGCTCGCCTCGGCCGTCGGGGGCAGTGGAGACAATTTCGCGGTGACGATCTTCGACGACGAAGCGACGACCGCGATCAGCGCGGGCACGCCACCATTTACCGGGCGGTTCATTCCCGCGCAGCCCCTCTCGGCGCTCGACGGCGAGAGCGGCAACGGCACGTGGCGATTGGAGATGACTGATTCGGTTTCGACAGACGTGGGCACGCTCACCGCGTGGTCGGTACGCGTCCGGGCCGCAGGAGATATCTCGGCGGTCTCGAAGACCAACGGCTTCTACTCGCTCGCCGGCCTCGCGGTCGGAGGCTACGTCCTCAGGCCGGTCGTGCCGACGGGCTGGACTGCGACCGGGAGCGCCTCGCGCGCTTTCACCGTGACCGGCCCCGCCGACACGTTCCGTGGCACCGATTTCGGCTCGGGAGTGAACAACCGCTTCTATGGGCGGGTGTTCGACGACGCCAATGCCAACGGCGTCAAGGACCCTGCCGAGGCCGGCATCGCCGGGCGGACGCTGTTCGTCGATGCGAATGGCAACGGCATCGTCGATCCGCCGACGCAGACGACGTTCACGAGCTCCACGGCGCTGGCGATCCCCGACAAGCCGGCGAGCGGGTTTTCGCCGGTGACGTCGTCGATCGTCGTCTCCGGGATCGGCG
>VGZO01000103.1 GCA_016872555.1 Planctomycetota bacterium | reverse complement strand
ACTCACTCGGCGGCAGAAGCACGCGGTCGACCTGGTAGCGCTGGCCCTCGTGGTAGACGAGCGACTTGGGGCCGAACTCGCTGATCGCGAGGAAGCGGGGCCGGTTGAGATACTCCTGATCGCGGCTGCCCGCCCGGCCCGGAATGAAGGCCGAGAGGGGAAGACGAGGGAAGTTGTAGCCGGGGAGGAATCCCTCGCTGGCGAAATAGCGGTAGGAAGAGAAGTCGGACTGCTGGCTCCCCCTGCGGTCTTCGTTGAGAAGCAAGTCGCGCTGCAGCTCCGCCTCGCGGCGGAAGCGGGCGGCGTCGTCGCGGGCCCGCTTGGTGATCGAGTGGTCGTTTTCCCGCTTGTGCTCCCGCTCGCGCTGGGCCATCGCGGCCCGGTAGAGGTCGCGCCACCGGTCGCACGACCGCTCGAATCGATCGGGCAACTGGAGCAGCACCTCGTCGAGCCATCTGTCCGAATACCATTCCGCGTCGGCGAGCTTCCCCGCGATGCTCGCCAGGAGCACGCGCGCCCGATGGCGCGTGCGGGCGATGGCATGGGGATCGTCGAGGTGGGCGCGGACCTCGTCGGTGACCGGCATGCCCGGTTGGGTCTCGAGCTGGACGAGGGCCCGGAGGCTGTCGTGAAGATTCAATCCGCTTTCGGAGAGCCAGATCGCATGGACGTGCGAGCGGACGAGCTCTTCATTGGCGACGTCGATCCGCGGCGGAGCGACCGACCCGGCCACCATCTGCTCCTGCCGCTTGAAGAAGTACTGGTCGTGCGAGCTGCCGGCGGTGCAGTAGGTGACCACCACGGCCGGCTGGCCGCTGCGGCCGGCGCGGCCTGAGCGCTGCGCGTAGTTGGCCGGTGTCGGGGGGACGTTGCGGAGATTGACGGCGTTGAGATCGGCGATGTCGACACCGAGCTCCATCGTCGGCGAGCAGAACATCAGCGGCAGGTCGCCGGCCCGGAAGCGCTTCTCCCGCTCCTCGCGGACGGTGGCCGGCACCTGGGCAGTGTGCTCGCGGGCCTCGAAGCCGGCGACGTTCGTCGCGGCCGTCTTGTAGAAGGCGACGTAGTAGGGATTGGGGCGCAGGCCCCGCTCGGGCGCCCGGGGGACCCGCAGCGGGCAGTGGAACGCCTGCGATCCGTCGCCCGGGAGCCAGCGCATCGTGCTGGCATTGAGCTGGTAGGCCGGGTCGTCGTCGGTGCCGGAGAGGACGAGATTCGTGCGGGTGAGCACCCGGCAGAGGTCGCGGATGATCGCCTGGGCGTCGTCGACAGACAGGCCTCCACCGAGCACGGCGGGACGGCGGAGGTAGCGGCCGACGGTGCCGCGGGCACTCAAATAGAGGGCGCTGCCGCGGTCGTCCCCCTTGGGGCGTGGGAAGGCGAGACGGCCGGCGTCGAGCTCCTCGTCGGGGTCGATCCGCCAGCCTTCGGCGAGCAGGTTGCTGCTGTCGCGCTTCATCGCCTCCTGCCACGGTTCGGTGAGGCAGTCGGCCTGGATGGCGAGCTCCCGACGCAGGTAATTGAGAACCGTCCGCGCCACGCCCGAGCGGACGGCGGGAGTGGCCGTGGCGAGCGCCCGATGGGTGCCCTGCCAGTCGGTGTCGCTCGCACACAGCTCGTCGAGCGACTCATATTCGACGTTCAACAGGCCGCACTGCTCGAGATTGGGCATCGACAGGCGCCAGCCACGCTTCATGTCGAGGAACACGCGGTAGGTGAGGACGTCGCGCATGGCGCGCCAGGTGTTTTTCCTGACGTTGAACTGGGCTTCGGGCTGCGCCGCATAGAGCGCGAACGCCGCCCCTGGCGGGAGGCCGGCCTCGAAGGCGTCGAACACCCGCTGGGGGAGATCGCGGTATTCGATCCCCGGCGCCCCGGCCGCGGCGACGGCGGCATGGAGGCTGCCGCGGATGAGCGCCACCTGGACGAAGTCGTTGAAATGGCCCGCCTGGAGAGAGGCGTCTTGTCGGTTGTCGGTGAAACTCAACAGCTTCTGCGCCGCGGCGTCGAGCTGGCTCTCCTGCTTGAGGAACGTCACGAGGCTCGTGGAGATGAGCGTCGTGGCGCTCGAGCGGCCGCCGAAGCCGACCTCGCCGAGGACAGGGCGATCGGCCCCGCGCCGCTGCTGGTAGGAGACGCCGCAGGCGGGGCAGAACTGGAACGGGCTGGGGATGAAGAAACAGGTGAGGCCGTGCGGGTCGGACTGGCCGTCGACGGCCACGTGCTCCAGATGGGGAATCTGTGCGAGGCGAGTGCGGCGCAACGCCTCCTCGCCGCCGCGGATCTCCTTCCACTCGTCGGGCAGCCGTTCGAGGACGCTCTCGCTGGTGTGATCGGCCAGGGGCCAGGCGCGCCGCGGATCGGAGCTGTGGAACAGATAGCCCGGTTTCGACTCCGCGGTCTTGGCCAGGTCGCCGAGGTCACGGGGCTCGAACGACGGCAGGCCTCCCGACGCGGGCTCATGGCGGACGACCGACGCATAGTCCTGGCCGCATTCGCGGCAGAACACGAGGGGAAACAGGAGGGCCTTGTCGTTCTCGGGCTTCGTCTTCTGGGGTTGAAACGTGATGTAGCGCTCGGCCTCGCGCTCGAGCGTGGCGTAGACCGTGTCGCCGCGGCTGAGGAACTGGTGGAGGCGAAACGCGAACGCCGGCTGGCCGGCCGCATTGCGGGCCTTCTGGTAGCCGCTCATGAGCTGGGCGGTGACCAGCGCGGCGGCGTCGGTCGCGTCGCTGCCGGTCTCGGCTGCGAGCGTGATCGCCGCGGCGTGAATGGTCTGTGGGACGGCCCGGACGAGCCGGTCTTCGTTCGCGGCCGGGACGACGCCGAACGTCGATTCGATCCAACTCGAAAGGGGATCGGCGAGGAAGGTGTCGTACGACTCCGGTGGCGCTGCCTTCGATGTCACCCGCGCACGGAGCGCCGCGCGGAACCCGGCATCGGTCACGTCGCCGTGCGGAGTGGCTCGGCGGAGCGTCTCGCCGATGACCGACTCCGGCCTGACCTCGGCACCGAACAGCCCGGAGGCGACGTGGGCGATCTCCTGCCGCTGCTCAGCGAGCGTGCCGGGGCCGGCGATCGTGGCCGACGTGCCGACATACTGCAGCCGCGGCGCGTCGAGTTGGTCGCGGATCCGGCGGCAGAGCATCGCCACGTCGGCACCCTGGCGGCCGCGGTAGGTGTGCAGCTCGTCGAGGGCGAGGAACCGCAGCCCCTGCGCCGCCTTGACGATCGCCTTCTCGGCGACGCGCGTGAGGATCAATTCGAGCATGACGTAATTGGTGAGGATCACGTCGGGCGGGTTGTCGCGGATCTCGCGGCGCTGTTCGTCGGTCTCCTGCCCCGTGTAGCGGCGGACGCGGACCGGGGGGCGGTCCGGGGCGTAGGGCATCGTCTCGAGAAACTTCGCCAGCTCGCCCGCCTGGCTGTTGGCCAGGGCGTTCATCGGGTAGACGACGATCGCCTGGATCCCCTTGCCGGTGCCGTGTCGCAGCACGTGGTCCACGATCGGGATGATGTAGGCGAGGCTCTTGCCCGATCCGGTGCCGGTCGTGAGCACGTAGTTGGCAAGCAGACGCGCGATGCGGATCGCCTCGTCCTGGTGCTTGTGGAGCCGCATCGGCGTGCCGGGGCTGTCGGCCGTCTTCCGTGCCCGGAAGATCTTCGCGCAGTCGGCGTGGAGCACTCCCTCGCGCACGAGGTCGTCGACGAGACTCCCGGGCTCGAATGCCGGGTTGAGCTGGACCAGCGGCGACGGCCACAGCACGCCGCTGCCGAGGGCCTCGTCCACGACCTGCTTCACGCGTGGATCGGCGATGTCGACGAACGAGCGCACGAAGGCGTCGTAATCGTGGACCAGCCGGTTCCGCATCTCGAAGACGTTCATGCCCGTGGTTCCCTGTCGGGCGGCCGTGCCCCCACACCCGAGCCGCCGGCACGCGGCCCGGCCGGGTGAGGGATGGCAGCCCCGAATTCTACCCCAGAAACTCCCGACCATGACCGTCCGTTCCTCACCCCCGCGCTACGCACCGGCCATCGCGCTGCCGCCCTATGCCTACGTCCCGGGGCATGGCCACCCGCATCCGGTCAACGATCCGCGCGGGCATTCATATGCTGCCCGTGGCCGGCACGCGCCCGTGCCGCTCGCTGCCGACGGTGCCGGACCAGAGCGTGGCCCTGCTGCCGATGGCGCCGCCGCGGGGCTGCCAGACGCGCAGGTTCTTCCGAGCGACCACGTCGCGCGCGGGGGCGATGATCCACTCTGGCTCCACGCTCTCGACCTGTTCAACGAGGGGTTTTATTGGGAAGCGCACGAAGCCTGGGAGGGTGTCTGGCACGCGCGTGGTCGCACCACGCCCGACGCGCGGTTCGTGCAGGGGTTGATTCACCTCGCTGCCGCGGCGGTGAAGATCCGCGAGGGGAAGCCGGCCGGCGTCGCGCGCCACGTCGCGCGCGCCCGCGAATTGCTCGCCGCGCCAGCCATGGCCGGCGGCCAGGCTCGCGACCATGCCGCCGCGCTGGCGCTCGATCGGGAGAGCATCGCTGCCGTTCTCGACGAGCTAGCCGCCTACCGCCCCGAGTGCTGGCACACGTCGCGCTGCGACGTCGTCAAGTTGCTCGTGGCCGGGTTGCGGCCGGGGGCGTGACCTGGCGATCGCGGGCCTGCCAGGGGATGGCCACCCGCGTACCCACAGTCTCACTCGCCAGCGATCACGCGCCGCACCGGTTCCGCCACGACGCGGCGCAGCGCCGGGATGTCGCTCGAACGGAGTTGCAGCATCCGCGTCGCCATGTCGCGCGGCAGGCAGTCGGCAAACTTGAGGGCGTTTACCGCGTCGGTGTCGATCACGGGGAGGAATTCCTCGTCGGCCAGCCCCGGCAGCGATGCCAGGATGTCGGCGAGTGAGTCGGATTCCTGGCCGTCTTCGATCGTCACCGAAAAATTGTCGAACGTGGCCGATCCGGCGATCCGGCGTCCGATCGCCGCGGCGAGGCCGGCGTTGGCCGCTCGACCGGCGAATGTCCACCACTTCAGATCACGCTGCCGGGCGCCGACCATCGTCGTCGCGTCCACACTCACCCAGGGAAACTCGTCACGCGCCGTTCGGATCGCTTCCCGCGCCCGGGAGGACCAGCCGGGGCGCTCGCCGTCGTCCGCCAACAGCGCCCGCATCCGCTGGCACAGGGCATAAGACAGCCCGGGGCCGTTGCTGCGCCATCTCGACGTGCCGGGGTCGGTGGCAGGCTCGGCATACACCAGCCCCCGTGGCCAGTCGATCGATCGCACGAGCCATGACCTGGCGGCGAGTGAAAGGATGATCGGCCGGTCCTTGGCCTTCGGCATGAGCGACGAGGCATCGACGTGGCCCAGATCGGTGCGGCCGTGGACGACCGTCAGGAGCGGGGGCGAGAGAAAGACGCTCATCACCTCCATGTAGTGCCGCCACCCGTACCGGCGCTCCCCCGGCTCGTCGATGGCGAGGATCCCCTGGTCCTCGAACAGGATCCGCTCGGCGAGCATGTGGTCGATGACCCGCTCGAGGGCTTCGGGCGGCTGGACCGCGAACCCGGGCATCCG